>NZ_JHEG04000001.1:6476203-6776203 GCF_000760695.4 Tolypothrix bouteillei VB521301
CTTATCACTCAGAAGATTGTCAACAACAATACTGACATTGACCAGTACATCAGCCTGCAAATTGACAATACCTACGAGCAGAAAGTCCGCAATTACATCCAGTTGATTACTCACAATATTGTGAATAACAATCAGGAATTAAACCAGTACATCGATAACCGCTTGCAGCAAACTGTCCTCAACAACACGGAAATCAACTACGAAATTATCAATCTTATTTCCAACAGTACTGAAATTAACACCAAGATTGAAAATCTTCGCAATGAGTGGAATCAAGCATTTATCAATCTGGCGACACAGCATATCGAGCAACTGATTAGCATCATTGGGAATAAAGACACCTTCAACCAACTGCTCGTCCAAAAGATTGTCAATAACAATACGGAAATTAACCAGTACATCAGCCAGCAAATTGACAATACTTACGAGCAAAAAGTTCGCAATTACATTCAAGTCATTACCCAAAACATTGTGAATAACAATGAGGAATTAAATCAGTACTTCGACCAGCGCCTGCAGCAAACTGTCATCAGCAACACTAACATTAACAACCAGATTGTCAACTTTGTTGCCAACAGCACTGAAATTAACAACAAGATTAACAACGTCTACAGAGATATTGACATCAAGATTGCCAATGTCCGCAATGAGTGGAACCAATCTTTCATCAGTCTTGTTGGACAGTACGTTGATGAAATAATTAACATCATCGGTAACAGAGATACATTCAATATCCGAATTGCTAATTTAATCAACGTCAAGGTAGATGAGCTTCTCAATCAAATCTTGAGAACCAAGAACGAATTGACCGTGATTATGAACAATGCGGACAGACATCTCTACGAGTGGACGTTGGGAGAACTCATGGCTATCAAAGGCTGCTTAACAGATCGCCAAGCTTTTGTTGAGCACTTGGTTTCCTTTAGCACCGAACTGCGAACCAAGCTCGATTGTGCGCCTTGCGTGGACATCAACACCATCAAGCCCTTTAAGCCCCTTTCTTCCACTCAACCACAGCAATTACCAGGAAGCTAATGATGGCTCGTGTGTCAAATTAATTCTGATGAGTTAAGTTAGTTAAAATCCCCGACTTCTTTAAGAAGTCGGGGATTTTGCACTTGTGAATCTTTCGATGACTATATGTTTAGTCGTCGTCTTTTCAGGTTCCAACTTCCCTCGGAACAATGTCTTGATTTCCCGATGGTTCATCCCACTCAGTACACTGCGCGAACGCGTTAAGACGTGGGGCTTCTGCCAGATTCAACTAAAAAACCCAGTTTCTCTTTTAGGGAAACTGGGTGCTAGCAAGTTTTCTATAACTGAATTACTTAGCGGGTTTCACCTGACGTGCCATATCCAAGAAAGGATTCATGTTAGCACCGGGACGCCGACGACCATTGCTACTGTTAGGTACAAGATATTTTGGTGCAAAAGTTGTTTCGGATGGTTGCTCTTGTATAACTTTTTTTGCTGCTTCAGCTTTTGCTGGTTGAACGGGTTCCGGTCTGACACCGTTAGAAGTTTGTACTAACTCTACCTTAGTAGGTTGTGCATCATCTGATGATTTGGCACTCGCAGCTTTAGCACTCAATGCTCTAGCACGCGGTGTAGCACCCTTTTTCCCATTTTGTATTGCTTCCGCTTTTGCTGCAACAGGTTGAGCAGCTTGCTCTTGCTTTTCTTTCGCTGCTGCGGTTTCTACCTCTTTCTCTGTGGTTGACACAACTGATTGCGCTGCTTCAACAGTTTTCGATGCCGCTTCCTTAGTCTTCGATGCCACTGTTTGCGCTACTTCCTTAGTCTTCGATGCTGCTTTTTTAGCTGCATCTTGTGCTACTTCAGTAGCATCATCTAACTCTAGATAGTAGCCGCTTTTTTTACCACCAAACAGCCCGATGAAAAAATTCAAAATTCCGACAATTAAATTTTTGATAAAACCGAACATTACAATTTCTCCTGCCTTTTATACCTGGTCTCTGACCGCAATCCTTAAACAATCACGGAATATTGTTACGTTTTATCAAGACATACATCACTAACCCAGTCGCCTGTATAACCATCTGGGTAACAGCCTCCGCAGGCTTATTTCTCAACAAGGTTGTTGTCACAGGACGGGTTAATGCTCATAAGCTCTTGCTTTCAGGCACTCGTAACCTGTATACAGTCAGATTTAATTATTAAATTTTACTGTAACTATAGGCAAGATTTTGAGAGACTGCTTAAAAAAAGTTAATATTTAATGGGGACGGTAGGGGTTTCCTTTAGGGATAAGGGATCTTGGCGTTTTTGCCTGTGCTTGCTCTCATCCCACTTAAAGGAGTGTCATATTCTGTATGTCAAGTAGCAACTATTCTTGATTAAATTAGAAAAAATATTTACACAAAATATTGCAAATGACTGGTATAAAAAAACAAAAAAACCCCGTAGTACTGGTACATGGCATTTTTGATACCGGGCGAGTTTTCGACAAAATGATTCCCTACCTGAAACAGAGAAATTTTACTTTGTACGACCTAGACTTAGTACCAAATACCGGTGGAATTGGCCTTGATGATTTGGGAAAGCAAGTCGCTCATTATATTGAAGTAACTTTTGACCCAGAACAACCTATAGATTTAGTAGGTTTTAGTATGGGTGGTATCGTCAGTCGTTATTACATTCAGAAACTCGGTGGTATAAATCGCGTACAACGTTTCATCACTATCTCCTCTCCACATCACGGTACTTGGGTAGCCTTTTGCAACCAGGGCGTAGGTTGTATCCAAATGCGTCCTGACAGTGCTTTTCTGCAAGATTTAAACCGAGATGTTGCCATGTTGAAACAGCTAGATTTTACATCTATATGGACACCATACGATTTGATGATTGTCCCTGCCAATAGTTCGCAAATGCCCGTAGGACGAAACGTAATCGTCCCAGTTTTAACTCATGCTTGGATGCTGACGGATATTAGAAGCTTGGCTTCAGTTGCAGAAGCTTTAGCGACTCCACTTCAAGGTGAATCGCCAATTTGTGTATACTCAGAACTCCCAAAAATCGCTTCAGAATTACGGTAGTACTTAAATTCCATCAAGTTATAAAAAGGGTCTTCTAAGAAGAAAGTGCGATGTTCTAAAGGAGAACCAACAAAACGGTGTTTGGGTTCTTCGTGAAAAAGTAGCTGTTGTTGTTGTGCTCTTAGCAGTAAAGCTTCCCAATCTTCAACTGCTGTAAAAATTATTCCAAAATGCCTCGGGTATATACTGCGTTGGGGGACGAGAGGTTCTTTAGTTACGTGAGCAACTAGTTGATGCTCGTAGAGTTTGAGAATGAGAGCATGGCGATTCTCCCGACCGGGGATACAACCCAAACCATCTACATAATAAGATTTTGCTTGGGTAATATCTGTGACAGGAAAGGCAAGGTGAAATAAAGTTGGATTCATAGCTAGTACCAAAAGGCTGAGGGCGCATAATTACTGAAAGTCTTGCTCAAACGGCATGGCAAGAATCAGCATATTTACCATTCTCATTTTAGAGAAAAAACAAATAAACAAGTAACATAAAATACCAACTCTTTGGCTTCTCATCCTGTGTTTTTAAATTAATAACACCCAGACATAGGCCAGAAGCCAATTTGTTTATGTTATGGGGGACGCAATGCATGGCTGTTAATTTATTTGATGCCAATTACTATAGAGCTGCCAATTTAGATTTAGCAGGTCTTAATAACGAGCAATTACTGTCACACTTTCAAAACTTTGGTCTTAAGGAAGGGCGATCGTTTTCACCCCTTGTTAATCTCAATTTCTATCGTGCTAGCAACAGCGATTTAGCTAGCATGAGTAACCAACAACTGTTCTCTCATCTAGAAAATTATGGTCTTCGTGAAGGACGGCGCTTTTCCCCACTTGTGGATTTGAACTTTTACAAGCAGGTAAACACCGACTTAGCAGCTGCTGGTTACAACAATCAGCAATTATTCGAGCATCTGAATGTTTATGGTGTTGGTGAGGGACGGCGCTTTTCCCCACTTGTGGATTTGAACTTTTACAAGGAGGCTAACAATGACTTAGCAGCTGCTGGTTACAACAGTAAGCAATTACTAGATCATTTAAGCATTTATGGTGTTGGTGAAGGACGGCGCTTTTCTCCATTTGTGGATTTGAACTTTTACAAGCGGGTAAATACTGACTTAGCAGCTGCTGGTTATAACAATCAGCAATTACTCGAGCATCTGAATGTTTATGGTGTTGGTGAGGGACGGCGCTTTTCTCCGTTTGTGGATTTAAACTTTTACAAACTGGTAAACTCTGACTTAGCAGCTGCTGGTTATAACAATCAGCAATTACTCGAGCATCTGAATGTTTATGGTGTTGGTGAAGGACGGCGCTTTTCTCCGTTTGTAGATTTGAACTTTTACAAGCAGGTAAACTCTGACTTAGCAGCTGCTGGTTATAACAATCAGCAACTTCTGCAACACCTAGACTTCTATGGTTTAAATGAAGAACGCCAATTCAACCCTGCTTTCGATCTTAAGTATTACCGTGAGGTGAATTCCGATTTAAAAGCAGCTCGGTTCAATAGCAGTCAACTGTTTGAACACTTTCAATTCTATGGTTTGACTGAGGGACGGGTTTCATCATCTACTTTCAATGTCAAAGTTTACCTAGCTAATAATACCGATTTAATTGCTGCTGGTTACGGCAATCAACAAGCTTATCAGCATTTCCTCATGTATGGAAGGAATGAGGGGCGTCCTGGTAGCGACTATGCAGGAAATTCTCTAGAGTCTGCTCGTACTTTCTCTCCAAGCACAAGTGCGATCGCATATACTGACTTTGTTGGTCTTGGTGACACTAAAGACTACTATCGCGTTTCTTTTGATGGTCTGACTAATGCTAGCCTCAAACTTGATGGCTTAACTGACAACGCTGATGCGAGAATCCTGGACTCTACGGGTAAGGCGATCGCTAGTTCCTTAAATACAGGCACGACAGCAGAGACCATTAATGGCATACTAGAAGCTGGCACATACTATATAGAAGTTTCTTCCGCTGGCGGTGCAAATACCAACTACAATCTGACTTTATCCACAGAAAATCCTTTAAGTAAAGCCATGTCCCTTGGCGAACTCAATGGTAGTAATTCACTAGAACAAACTTCAACACTTGCAGTATCAGCTAATGACTTTTACCGCTTTAGTGTCAAGACGCAAAGTACGGTCAAAGCATTACTTGATAATTTAGATGGAGATGCCAATCTACAAGTCCTATGGGATGTTAATAACAATGGTCTGATCGATAAAAGCGATGCGATTTACTCATCGGCATCAGGTACGACATCAGAGCAACTTCAGGGCTTGTTATCTGCTGGAAATAACTACTACCTGCGAGTCATATCAAACGCTGCTACCCCTGTAAACTATAAAGTCACTCTGTCTACTGTTAGCCAAGTCGCGACAACATACAATTACTACACTGGTTCTGGAACAGCAGACCAAGGAACACCTGCATTATTATTTGATAGTAGTCTTAACGGTGGTACTCAAACGGCTGTTGACAATACCTCTAAGCTAGTCTCCACCACTTATGGTGTTGCTGGTTATAGCAAGTACGATGGTGGGGCTGTTAAGCTCGATCGCAATAAAGGCTATAAACTTAAGTTTCAAGTTAAGCTTAATACCGAAAGCCACTTTGGTGATAACAACGGTGACAAGTTAGACGACAATGCTGGTTTTAACGTGACTGTTATTAGTAGTGATGGCAAAAAAGGTATTGAACTCGGTTTCTGGAGTAATGAAATCTGGGCAAAGAATTATGATAGTACTTCTGGTAGTTTGACTCATGATAATAGTGAAAGAGCTACCAAAAACACCACTGCTTTGACAAATTACGAATTGTCAGTGTTGGGAGATTACTACCAACTGTTTTCTGGCGAAGGTTCTTATGTTCTCAGTGGTCAACTGCGTGATTATTCAGGAATTGGTGAAAAATATGCTTTGCCAAGCTACTTCTTCTTAGGTGACAACAACAGTTCTGCAAAGGCTGACGTCAATCTAGGATCTATTTCTTTAATCACACTAGATACGCCACCTCCAGCGTAGCAATTAAAGTTTGTTGCTACCGCATATGTATTTCTAAGTACAAGAAGCCTGCCTCTTGTACAATTTTCCATGCAGAGCATGAGAACGAGGGTGAACGGAAGGGGAATTGAATTTCCTCTCCCTTCACCCCTTAGGATGAAGGGTTGGGGATGAGGGCAACTACACGTTTGCCTGTTGTCTTTGATACAAAGACCAGTACAAACCCTTTTGTTGCAATAATTCTAAATGAGTACCCCGTTCGGCAATCACGCCCTTTTCTAGCACCAAAATCAGATCGGCTCGCTTGAGGGGAGCAAAACGATGAGCAATCAAGAACACAGTGCGGTTTGCGGAAATTGCTTGTAGGTTTTGCAGTACTTGCTGTTCCGTTTCGCTATCTAAAGCACTTGTTGCTTCATCCAAAATTAAAATAGGTGCTTGGGAGAGGAACAACCGCGCTAAAGCAATGCGCTGTCGCTGTCCCCCAGATAAAGCTGTACCTCTTTCTCCAACGTTGGTCTCATAACCATGGGGCAATTCACTGATAAAATCATGGGCAGCAGCTAATCGCGCCGCTTCTACGACTTGTTCTGCTGTAATATCGGGATTGCCCAATGTGATGTTCTCCAAGATAGAACCGTTGAATAAAAAGTCTTCTTGGAGAACAACACCAATTTGCTGGCGCAATGATGCTAGATCTGCACTTTTTATATCAAAACCATCTATTAATATCCGTCCCGATTCATTTTGGTAAAGACGTTGCAAAAGTTTAGAAAGAGTGCTTTTCCCAGAACCACTGCGTCCAACAATACCAACAAACTGACCGGGTTGTACGTCAAAGGAAATTCCCCTTAAAACGGGTTCAGTGTTTTGTCGGTAACGGAAGAAAACGCGATCGAAGGCAACTTGCCCTTTAAGGGGTGGTAAAACTAACCCCGTTCCTGGTTCTGCTTCTGGAGCTACGTTCAGAATATCGCCAATCCGGTCTACGGAAAGTAGAACTTGTTGCAAACTTTGCCATAACTGTACTAAACGCAGCAGTGGTGCGGTGACTCTGCCAGAAAGCATTTGGAAAGCGACAAGTTGACCGATTGTGAGTTTTTGGTCAATAACTAACTTTGCTCCAAACCAAAGAATGAGTAAGCTGGAAAAATTAGTGAGGAAATCACCTATGTTGCTGCTGATATTAGATGTGGTAGAAGCTTTGAAACCTGTACGAATGAAGCGAGCAAATAAACCTTCCCAACGAACTCTTGCTGCTGGTTCTGCAGCGTGAGCTTTGACTGAGTGAATTCCGGTTATTGTTTCAACAAGAAAGGATTGACTGTCAGCACTGCGATTAAAAGTTTCGTTTAACCAGTTACGAAGAATCGGAGTTGCGATCAGTGTCAGCGTCGCAAATAAGGGTAGAACTGCTAACGCCACAAATGTTAGCGGTATATTGTAGTAAAACATCAATGCCAAGTAAACCACAGCAAAGATGCTATCTAAGACTACAGTCAGCGCCGTACCCGTAAGAAACTGACGGATTTGTTCTAATTCTTGGACTCGGGCTACCGTGTCTCCTACCCGTCGCGACTCAAAATAAGCTAGAGGTAGTCGCATCAAGTGGCGAAAGAGTTGTGCGGATAAGCTTAAATCCAAACGACGGGCTGTATGGGTAAAAATAAATAACCGCAAAATCCCAAGAACTGCCTCAAACACTGCGACTAACAGGAGTGCGATCGCCATGACATCTAAAGTTGGCAAACTCTCCTGCACCATTACCTTATCAATTACAACTTGTGTAATGAGCGGAGTTGTTAAGCCCAGAAGCTGTAATGTCAGCGATGCTAGCAACACCTCTCCCAACAATTTCCGGTACTTCCAGACTGCGGGTGTAAACCAACTCAGGTTAAACTTTTCTTGTTTTTGAATAAGTTCTACTTGCCAGATCTGCCCATCCCAAGTTTCCTCAACAATGGTTCTAGGCAAACTTTCACATATTTGTTCGGTATTGAGGGGATTGGCTACAATCATGCGATCGCCTTTCACCGCATAAGCCACAATCCAATTGGCGGTGGAAGATGAATCGGGAGTCCATAGTAGTAAAGCCGGGAATGATAACTGCCGCAACTCAGACCAACTCACCTGCAATCGGCGCAGCACAAAACCTAACTTTTCGGCTGTTTCTATAAGATTTTTCGGTCGCTGTCCCCGCAACTGACGCTGTACCCATTCCAATTGCACGGCATTATCTAACTGTTGCGCCACCATAGCCAAACAAGCAGCACCTGTATTTCCACTACCTACAAAGGGATAACTTGATACAATAGGAGGGGAGGGAAGGAGGGAGGGAGTGAGTGAGGGACTGGGGGCTTGGGGTTGGGAAGTGGGGGAGAGTATTTGTTCTTCCCCCCCCTCTCCCTTTCTCTCCCTCCCCCACTCTTCTTCCCCTCCTTGCCAAAACTCCTCTATTTGCGGTGTGGAAACTTCCGCCCAAATAGTTGTATCCCAGCGTACTACAACCACTTCTTTGCTAGCAGCGACAGCTTTACAATCAAAAGAAAATTTTTGGAGGTTACCAAACCAGTCACCTGGTTGTAGAGTCGCTAATGGCTGATTGGCTCCTTCAGAGCGCAAGCGCACCTTACCAGAAACAATCAGAAACTGAAAATTTCCTATGTCTGGTGACCAAATTTTTTCTCCTAAATTATAACGAAAAGTTTCTGAAACTTCTTGCAGTCGGCTTTTTTGTTCGGGAGTTAACCAGCATAGCGGTGGTTGGTTCCAAGATATAGAAGCTAGCACGTTATTTTGCAACGATTCGTTACCTATTAGTTTTAATTCACTTGAAGTTTTACCGTTAACTTTTGGATTTTCTCTGCTAGCCATTTCTCAAATAACTCGTTTTGTAGTGCTTGTTGTAGTTGAGTATCTTCTAACGACGCTGGCAGAAATTGTTCTAAACGAAACAATCCATAGCGTTGTTCAAGTTCTATAGGTCCTACCACTTGTCCGGGACTAGCTATGTCAATTGCTGCCCTGAGTATATCTGGCATTGTGCCGCGACTCACTGGTCCCATCATCCCGTTCACAATTCGGTCATCTGCAAGAGAGTATTCTTTAGCAAGTTGTTCAAAGCTTGCACCTTCTTCAATCTGAATTTGTAATTCTTCTGCTAATTCCCGACTGTCAACAATAATCCGCGATACAACAACTCTATCTAGAAAAATTTTTCGTTCAATAAAATATTCTTGTAGCTTGGGTTCAGTGATGACCGCTTTCAGTTTTTCTACCTTAAAACCAAAAGCTACTGATGCGTGAAAATTTTCATAATTCGTACCATTGTTCGTGAGCCATTCTTGAAAACTTTGGGGGTCAGTTAGCTGGTTTTTGAGCCGGAAATCAATGATTGTCTGTTCTGTTAACGCTGGACTGATTGCTATATCAACGCGTTTCTCGATTTCTTGCTCGATCGCATATTGTCGGAGAACATCTCCTATAAACTGTCCCAATTTGCCAGAAGCTTGTAAATATCTTACTGCTTGTCCGATAGAAATTGGTTTGTCATCTACACTTAAAAACGATACAGACTCCATAAATTTAATGAGTAGAAAAAACTACATAATAAAATATACAACTCATGCTAGATTGAAGCTGAAGTTTAGCTAACAGCTTGGCAAAAATACCATACGGCAATTTTAAGCAGTTGTACCTTAAAACCGCAACTCAACTTCAAAAAATTGCAGGCGAACAGTTTAAATTATATTCAGAAAAAATTAAGCGAGAACGCTTGACCAGAAAACAGCAAAGAAAATTGCGGCGATCGCACCTATCAATGTGTTAATAATATTCACCAATTCATTAGTTAACCAGTTAAATCGAGATTGTAGTGTTGCGCCAATCACACTTTCCAAATTAGTCGCAATGAACGCTGCTAGCACGCACCACAATATACCTAACAAATCTATCAAACCCACTCCCCAACCCAGGAGTGCCAGTGCCAGGGACGCAACTGCACCAGCTAAAGTTCCCTCAAGACTAACCGCTCCTTCAGTTCCTCGCGGTACTGATTGAAATGTCGTAATGAGAAAAGTACTTTTACCATATGCTTTGCCTACCTCACTGGCACAGGTGTCTGAAAGTTTGGTACTGAAACTTGCTACGTATCCTAGGAGGAGAAAGGGGATAGGGGGGAAGGGGGATAGGGGGGGAAAAATACCGGAATTTATGATACCCACGCCGACAGCACACAAAGCTCCGGTGAGAGCTGAACCCCAAACGTTTTCCGGACCTCTAGCACCAGAACGCTTTTCTGCTATACCTTCTGCTTCCTTTTGTGCCATACCCACGCGGGTGGCAAAAGAACCAACAAGAAAATAGAACATAACTACTACGTATCCCTGCCAACTTAGTGTTCCCCAAATAAGGGTCCCAAGTAACCATGCGTGGAAATATCCTGCCGGTGTTAGTAGCTTTTTAGGTGCAATCCAAGCCAAGCCAAGTAAGAAGGTGTTGAGTCCGATTCCAACCAACCAAGGGTTTACAGAATTTAGTAAAGAAATCATTAACGTCTGATGTTTTGAAGTATTTTTACCGAAGTACCAATAGGATATCTAAATTTAGTACATGACGGATTGCTTGCTGCAACCCCTAATTGTGTTAAAGCACTTAAGTAGATGGGCGTGAAAAAACCTGACTTTGTCAAGAAGTAGTTAGTAGTTTAGACAAAAAACAAAAGTTACTTAGATTTTTGTATAAAATAATACTAAAAATTAAATTATAAAATCCGTAAATTTAATTTGAAGATGTGTCGCTCCTAAAAATTTCCAATCAATAACATAATATACTTTGAAGTTCCCGTAAAATTTTCATTTTATTTTGGTAAATTTATACACAAAAGCATTTTTTTTTGGGAAAAGAAAGATTGTGATGTAAGTATATATCCTGTGCAGCATATAAGTATGTTCGTGTCCACACCCCAAGATTCTCTAGAAACCAGTCGTAACTTAAATATATTCACTCATGCTCCATTCACCCAAGATGAAGTAAACATACAAGGTAACGAATTATTCACAGCTAACTTATATGGTCACAGTAGTTTTCAAGACGACTTCTATGATGTAAATGATGGTGTAGATGTAGACCCAATCCAATATGAAAATTATGATAAAACTCCAGTTATTCCCGTTCCTTTACTAAGTAGTACAAGTCTTGAGTCAACTGACACAGTATTTGAAACAGGAGACGAGCAGGTTGATTCACATAACGTTGCAGAATATGAGTTAAGTATTTCAGCAACACCCACAGACATTTTTAGTAATACTTATGACACTTCTTCACTCATTACGATTAATTCCTATCCTGAAAGCTACAGTGATTGGGTCGATAGCTTTGAGAGCGACTCCTATAAATTCCAGCTTGAGTTCGCTAGCAACTTTGAATTACAACTAAACGCTTTAAGTGCCAATGCTGATGTAGAATTACACGATATCAGTGGTAATATCCTTGCTAGTTCTAAAAACTCGGGAAATACAGACGAAGCGATCGCTCAAAGGCTATCACCCGGCACATACTATATTCGGGTTGGTGCAGACATTAATAGCAGTACAACGTACTATAACCTAAGTGTTTCAGCAACCCCTTTCAGTCAAGAAACATCTCCCATTCCCACCTCTAGCAACACCCAGTCAACTCCTACTGCTAGTAGTAACCCTCCCACATCCGCTTCGCAAGCAATACCTCAAACCGCAAACAATGGTACGCGTATTGTCAGAGGAAACCTAGGTGCGGATACCTTTACTTATGTGTCCGGTCCTGCAATCACAGTATTCTTAGGTAATGGCAACGCTGATTATGGCAGCGGACAGAGAGATTTATTGGATTTGTCAAGCATTTCTTCTACAACAGTTACTTTAAGACTTGCCAATACTACTGGTGGGGGTGTACTTTATGACATAGGTAACGGCACTCGTTTATTCGATGCCATTGACTTTCGTGATGGCAAACAAATTCTTTTTGAAGGCATCGATCGCCTTGTGTTTGCAGACAAAGTAGAAAATCTGTCTGTACAACCCAATGACCCTCTGTTTAATCAACAGTGGAATTTGCAGAGCATGGGTGTGCAAGATGCTTGGCGTTTCACTATGGGTAACTCGAATGTTCTTATAGGAGTTCAAGATACGGGTCTACCTGTTCTCAATGGCAAGACTAACTTCGATTTGGGACCTACTACCTATATTGCAGATAACTACGTAGACGAAGACACCAGTGGAGCCACCAGTCATGGTCTTTCAACTCAATCAGTTATTAATGCCCAAATTAATAATGGTGTAGGTGAGAGTGGCATTACGAATAGTGAGGTTTATCACATTGACGTTATAGGTGGTAACACTACCGACTTCAGTTTAGTAGATGCCACCCAAGAAATGATCCGTAAGGCAAACGCAGAAAATCGACGTTTGGTAATTAACTTTAGCTTAACTGGAGGATACTCAACGCAACTGGAGCAGTTGGTTGCTAATAACCAAAACGTTTTATTTGTCTTTGCATCTGGCAATACTGGAGGACTTACTCTTGCAGAACCGGCAATTCTAGCTCGATACAATAACGTTATAGCAGTAGGTGCTTCTTCAGGACGCAAAGACTACTATGGTAATTCAAAAAACTTGGGAGAACGTATTACTTACAGTAACTGGTGGGGTTCTAATGGCGGAAACGATCTGACCTTAACAGCACCAAGTGAAGTGATTGCTGCCATTCGCACTCAACAAAGCACATCTTCTGCATCAGAGCTTGGCTTTAACTACAATTTTAACGGAACTTCAGCCTCCGCACCACACGTGACTGGAGTTGCTGCATTACTTTGGAGTGTAAACAAGAACCTGACTGCGGTCCAAATCAAGGACATTTTGTCGCAAACAGCTTACGATTTGGGTAATCCCGGTTATGACATATATTACGGTCACGGTTTTGTGAATGCTAGTGCTGCAGTACGTAGAGCATTGGCTCTTGGGATGGGCGCTGCATGATCGAAACTTGATAGCTTACATACTTGGTAAAAACTCGGCTTTCTTTCGAGAAAGCCGAGTTTTTACTAGGTAAGAGCTATCTGAAATACAAAGCGTTTACACTGAAATTAAAGATTTTTTTTGTTAAAAAAAATACGTACTTTTAGCGTAGCTCTTTTAAAGTTTTAACAAGCATTATTGAATCACATACCTTCAATCTCACGCGTCGAGCTTTTTGTAAAACCTTTGCATAGCTTAGGTTCTGATTGGTGTGTCTGCCAATTCTTTGCAGCAAAAGGGCACAGATATTTTTATGCAAAACAATTTTACCAGTCATAGCCTCAACACATCTTTAAGTATAAACATTACTGCAACCCCCCAAACTTTTGCAGGCTCATTAGGTCGTCGCAATTCAGATGATTGCTATAGTTTCAGCCTTAGTGGTAGAAGTAGCCTGAGTTTAAGTCTTGATGGTCTTTCAGCAGATGCAGATTTACAGTTGCTTGATAGCAATGGTTCAATTATTGCAGGCTCGCACAACCGTCACAATACGGTTGAATCTTTAGGTATTACTGTAGGTGCAGGTACTTATTACATTGAAGTTTCTCGTATTGGTATTGCAAATACCCCTTATAACTTAAAAGCTTTTACCAACGAGGCTCCACAATCCCTCCAATTCAACACTTATAAAAGCTCTTATGAAGCTGGTGAATCCGTCAATCTCAGCAATACTAGGGTTTTTGATGCTAACGGTGCAAATGACATAGTACGAGTTGACTTTTGGCTGCAAAAAGATGGCAGCAATTGGCAAGACATTAGTGATGCAGTACAGTTTAACGTTGATAGTGCTGACAGCCGTTACGGCAGCTTTACGTATTCTCTAAATAGCCTATCTAGCGGTAATTATCAATTACAGGCAAAAGCTTATGACAAATTGGGTGCTAGCACCCAAACTACACAAACAATTTTTAAAGTTGGCGCAGCATTAGATTGGTTCGATCAAAATATTCAAGATGAAGTCATACGTTCCGCAGCAAGGTCACGTTTTAGCGACGGTTGGTTAGATCGCAACGAGCTGATCTCTATTCTTCGCGAGTCAAAAGATGGGAATGTCGTTGATGCAACCGAACTAGCCGATCTTCGTACATTAATAAGCAACACGTCTTATATAAAAACATCTGAAGACGTTAGAGTCCTATCTAACAAAGTTGTTAACAATGATACAGCCAATCAAAAGTATCAAGGAAGCTCTTTAGGCAATTTGGTTGCAGGTAGTAGTAGCGTTCAACTAGAAAACTTAATTAACAAGTGGTTTTATGGAAGCGATCGCCCGCAAACCTCTTACACCTATCAGTATGCAAGTGGTTCTTTGTTCCAAAATGGCATTAACTACGGGGATATCAAACAAGGCAGTATGAATGACTGCTATTTCTTAGCAGGGCTAGCATCAACAGCCTCTCGCACCCCCAATACAATAGAGAATATGTTCATTGACAATGGTGACAATACCTTTACGGTACGCTTTTGGCGAAATGGAGTTGCAGATTACGTCACGGTAGACCGATATTTACCAACTGACGCCTCTGGAGCTTTTGTTTATGCAAGTAAAGGCAGTCACTACAGCAACACTGGTAATGAGTTATGGGTTACTTTTGCTGAAAAAGCTTATGCTCAACTGAACGAATCGGGATGGATTTTTCAAGACAATACCAATACTTACGAAGGTATTGGTAAAGGAGGGTATATGAGTGACGCCTTTGCACAAATTACTGGCAAAAAATCTGCATTGGGTAAAGCAATTGATTGTAACTCAATCGTCAATGCTTTCAATTCCGGACAACTTATTGGATTGGGTTCAAAAACCACTGGAGTCGCAGGACATATCGTCGCCGGTCACGCTTATTCAGTTATAGGTTATAATTCTTCTACCCAAAAATTTACCCTTTTTAATCCTTGGGGTATAAACACAAGCTCTTCCAAACCTGGTGTTATTGAAGTGAGTTGGAGTGAAGTTCAGTCAAACTTCAGTTACTGGGATACAACTGTGTGAGCAAGAGTTCTGTAGAACAGACATCTTACCCGTCATCATTTAGGGGCGCAAGGCTTTCTTGCACCCTTACAGTAGTATGTGGGTAGATCGACGTTTAAAAAAAAGGATAGTCGAGATGGCATCTTTTGAAGACAATGCTGTTGAAATCAATAGTGTTTGTTTTGAAACCTTAGTGTCAAAACAAGTATTAACAGTTCCCAAAAAAAACTATGTGCAAAAATTGCAGTATCTTTTTCAAGTTTTATTACAATCCGAAGAAAATACTTTTCCTATAACCTCTTTGCAGATGGGTATCCGCGTAACGAATAATACAGATAATACTCTTCGATTTAGATTGGCTTCCGACTTGTTATATCCAGAAATTGTGAGTCAAGATGGTGAAATTTTAGTAGAAGGTGGCAGCTTTAGCTATACACAATCTGAAGAATCTAGTTATCCTTCTTTGATACCAAAAGCAAATGTAACTTTTTTTCTTGAAGCACAAACATTTTGGCTTTTGGGTAATAAGTTAGGAATTTCTATTCCTACAAGTAATTACGGTGGATGGAAACTTAAACCTTTGAAGGCAGGAGTGTATCAGTTTAGATTTACATATTACAACTCACAAACAGAAGTAAAAATTGACGAACTCTCAAGTAAAGATACGAAGAACCTAGAAGGAATTTGGACAGGGGAAGCAAAAACTCCATTTATAGAGTTGCATTTAGTTCAAAATTAAAGTTATCGGGAAAGGCAGAGGGTAGAAAGCAACTTTACTTTTCGTTACAAACTGCGTTTTTTTTTGCGCCTCTCTACTTATCTTTACATAGTTTGGTTTTTTCACCCTGCTCTACTTATAGTGCCCATACCCTTTGTGGAACTCCATTGAGTAAACGCGAATAACTAAAGTTACATCAGAACACTTTTTCTATCTAACTTCAAACTCGGCTGTTACCGGGCAATAACCAACGCCACTCGTCTGGGCGCAGCAAACTTACGCACGAGAGAGGCTTCCTAAATGTATTTCATAACTCAAATAGGATAGCTCTATGTATTTCAAATGTTATAAAATTTACGATTTTGCAAATTATAAAAAGCTATAAACTTCAAAACTTTTTTTTAAAGAATATTTGTCAAATAACTATCTGTTTTTTATTTAATTAAATAGTAATTTCTACATAAAGACATAATTTACACGAAAAAGTCTCAACAAATTTGATTGAGGAGAAAATACTGATGGCCCAAGATCTTACAACTAACAGTTTATCTTCTGATAAAGGGCTAACTATTGCTTCTACCTCCTCAGTTAATTGCTTTGATTCTAGCAATAACTATGACTTAAGCCTTAACAGTAGTAGTTTTAATTCAAACGTAGAAACAGAGACAGACTTTGTAACAACTGAGAGCACCTCCACCAGCAACCAGTATAGCTCTACTTCCGGTTATGGTTCGATTAATGCAGCAGCAGCAGTATCTCAAGCAGTCGGTCAAGATACTTTTGCTGATGTTGCTGACCTTGGAGGTAACAATTGGGGAGCCGATTTTGTCAAAGCTCCAGAAGCTTGGGCACAAGGATATACAGGTCAAGGTGTTGTTGTTGCTGTTTTAGATACTGGAGTCGATCGCAACCACAACGACTTACAAAAAAATATCTGGACGAATAGCAAAGAAATTGCCGACAATGGCATAGATGATGACAGCAATGGTTACATAGATGACGTTTACGGGTGGAACTTTGACGGAGATAACAAAGATACTTTAGATGGTAACGGTCATGGCACTCATGTATCTGGCACCATTGCAGGCGAAAACAATGGTGTCGGCGTCACGGGTATTGCTTATGATTCCAAAATTATGCCAGTGAAAGTCTTAAATGACTCTGGTGCAGGTTCCTATACTGCGATCGCCAATGGAATTTACTATGCTGTAAACAATGGTGCTAACGTCATTAATCTCAGTTTGGGTGGGAGTTCTGACAACTTTATTCTACAGTTAGCCCTTAACTATGCCAGCAGCCAGGGCGTTATTGTTGTTATGGCAGCAGGTAATGAAAGCGATTCGCAACCTGCATATCCCGCCCGTTATGCGGAAAACTACGGAATTGCTGTTGGAGCAGTCGATAAGGATAACAACATGGCATACTTCTCCAATAAAGCAGGAAGCGACCCCATCACTTACGTCACTGCTCCTGGTGTTGATATTTACTCCACGGTTCCAAACAATGGCTATGCTTCTTACAGTGGAACATCTATGGCAACTCCTCACGTTACTGGTGTTGTTGCCCTGATGCTCAGCGCTAACAAAAACTTAACAGATGCTCAAGTCCGTCAAATTCTCTCAGAAACCTCAGGTAACAGTACGCAAGCAGCAACCTTAAATTTGGATTCTAACTTTGTCACAGACAGCAACCAGGAATCCTCTAGCTTCTCTATCAAGCAGTATCAAGATGGTTTTAGCCAGACAGGAGAACAAGCTTCCTTATCTATTCCAGAAATTGGTAGCTGGACAAGTGAAATTCCTACATTATCAAATCGGTTGAATAGCGCTAAGGATTTGCAAGAACCTGTTTTCAATCTCCAATATAAAATGAAGAACAATGAAATATATGGAAATTCTGTTCTTCGTTCAAAAGTCTTTGGTGATGACAACACTTTTGATACCACTAGCTATAGTCTTAGCAATAATGATAAGGATAAAAAAGATAAGGATGACAATACAGTTGATATTGAGAAAATTTTGGAAGAACTCAAAAAAGCGATCGATAAATATTTTTAAACTATCTTGAGAATAGGTATTGGGGTGGGCAATGCCCACCAAAATCAAATTATCTAACAGAAAAAGCCTCGCTAAATCTACGAGTAATTGGCTCCATAATAAAAGTCAAAACCGACTTCTTACGAGTCACAATTTCGCCAGAAGCCGTCATCCCCGGAGTAAATGCAACCTCTTGACCCCTTACCAAAACCACGTGCTTGCTCAACTTAATTCTTGTGGGAAAAACTAAGCCCAGTTCCTTATCAACAATGGCATTGGGACTGACTTGTACAACTTCACCGTCAATTGTGCCAAATTCTTGAAAAGGAAAAGTTGCCATCTTAACTTTTGCTTTCATTCCCTCACGAATAAAACCAATATCGCGATTGAGCACTTTGACCTCCAAAAGGAGTTCTTCTCCTTCAGGTAAAATTGACAGCAATTCTTCACCCGCTTGTACGGGTCCTTTAGTTGCTTTGACTCTGTAAACAGTACCGGAAACTGGAGCTTTAATGGTTTCCATATCTTTTTGCTTCTTCGCCTGCTCGAGCTGACCTTGAACGGTGGTCAATTCTTCCTGACGCTTATTAATCTGAGTTAAGATTTCACTCTGGCGTTCTGAAGCCAATTTTTCTGCTTGAGTCCTTGCTCCTTGATAAGCTTGTTCGGCTTGACGGATTTCTTGGGCTTGAGCATCAATATCTTTTTCTAAAGATTTAACTTTATCTTGCGCTTCTATAACTCTATTTTGGGCATTCGTAATTTCGTCGCTAGCTCTGGTAATTTCTGCATTTGCACGATTGAGTCTTTCTTGTGCGTCTAAGTAATCAACTCTGGGTATCGCACCGGGAGTGACTAAAGTTTTCAGACTTTGTTCTCTTTGCTGGGCAATAGTCAAACTGCTTTCTACCTTAGCACGGAGATTTTGAGCGTTAGCAAGGTTTGTTTTAGCATTGGCAAAGCTAGTTCTTGCGTTCACCAAATTTTCTTGCAATCGTGTCAATCTTACCTTAGCTTGATCCATTCGAGCTAACTGACGCTTTGCTTCAGCTTCAGCCGCTGCTTGACTGGCTTGAAAATCTCGCAACCGCGAATTTAACAGTTCATCTTGAAGTTGCGTTCCCGCCGTTTTAGACCCCGTCCGTTCTGCATCTAGACGCCGCAAGTCCTGCTGAATCAGCTTGGTAGATTGTGATAGACGAGCAACATCAACTTGTTGATAATCGGGATCGCGTTGAACTAAGATTTGGTCTTTGAAAACACGCTCGCCTTCCTTTACATTAACTGTAACAATCGATCCATTGCCCAAAGCAGTTACCGGACGAACCTGTGAAGACGCAATTAACTCGCCCGGTGCTGTCGCTACTTCATCAATTTGGGAACAGTACGCCCATGCGATCGCTCCAAAGACAACTGCGCTAATCGTTCCTGCTAACAATCTAGTATATAAAGGTGGCAATTCCTGAACTGCTTTACCTAGTTCGTAAGAAAGTTGCTCGTCTGGTTTAGCGAAACGCTGTTTTGTTTTACGTGCTTGTGCTGCACTTGCTACTAGGGAATATTTCATAAAAAGTTAGTTGTTAGTGGTTAGTTGTTAGTGGTTAGTTGTTGGTGGTTCTACTCACAACTAACCACTAACTTTTTACTAATTAAACCGCCAAATATCGGCGGAGGAAATTTTCTAATGTTTCCAATTGAAAATTGAAAACGGCTTCTACTTTAGCAATCTCCTCATGCTTACAGAAAAATTCATTTGCTAGTAACGTGCGGAAAGTACCCAAACTCTTTTGTACTTGGGGATTAAATAAGCCAAAGCCCCCACGTACCACATCCACTAAAAACAGTGGTGGATTGATAACCACTGGTTCTTTATTAAAGACGCGACTAAAAATTTTGGGAATATCCTCTCGCAGTAAAATAGATGGACCTCCAACAGCAAAAATTTGATTGCGAGCAGCTTCCAATGTTACAGAATCCACCACGATCCTAGCCAAATCATCTGTACTGACAATAGAGGTACGATTTTTAGGGTCACCCACGAGTAAGTATAACCCCGTTTCTCGAAACCGTTCTGCCGATGGCAACAAATCCGATGCTAATCCAGCTGGACGTAAAATAGTGTAGTTTAAACCACTAGTTTCCAGGTATTTTTCTACCGCTCGTTTCGCTTTAAACACGGGAGCATCTTCGTAACCCCGCTCCGCACCCAACACGGAAACGAACACAAAGTGTTCCACTCCATTCGCTTTTGCCTGGTCGATCAGTTCAATGTTAGCGCGGTAGTCTAAGGATAGGGCATCACCATCAGAACCGTGAGCGCTAATAATATACCGAACACCCTGACAAGCTTTTTGGATATCTTGCTGTTGGCGCAAATCCCCAATAAAAAGATTGGCTCCTCTGTGTTCTAACTCACCGTAACGTGAACTAAGGCGAACAAACGCCCGTACCTGATTTTCCTGTTCCCGCAAAAGTCGCACTACTCTGCGACCTATTCCTCCAGTGGCTCCAGTAATTAGAAACATAGGATGCATGCTAATTGCTAATTGCTCATAGCTAATTGTAAGAACTACCATCAGTCATTAGCCATTAGCCATTAGCCCTCCCTTGTTCGCCAGTTCCCTACGGCGCGGGAAACCCGCCTGCTTTCCCTGGACTCACCATTAGCCATTAGCCATTAGCCATTAGCCCTCCCTTGTTCGCCAGTCCCCTACGGCGGGAAACCCGCCTACAGGGCTGGTCTCACCATTAGCCATCTAAAATTCCACAACCACTGGAGCGTGATCGCTCGGTTGAGTTAATTTTCTGGGCGTGACATCAATAGAGCAGCTTTTAGCACGCTCATACAGGTCTGGTGTGAGATAGTGATGGTCGATTCGCCAACCCAAGTTACGCCGAAAAGCAGCAGCGCGATAATCCCACCAACTATAATGCCCGCTTTCAGATGTAAATTTACGAAAAACATCACTGAACCCCAGTGATAAAACTTCTCGTAGGGCTTCTCGTTCTGGAACGGAAGCCATAATGTGGTTTGGGGCGATCGCACTATCATGAATATCCCTATCTTCTAAAGCGATGTTAAAGTCCCCACACATACAAATACTGGGTGAGGACACCAGAAGAGATTTTAAATACTCGCGCAGCACTGTTAACCAACGCAGTTTGTAATCGTACTTTTCACTTCCAATAGAAGATCCATTTGGTACATAAAGATTAATAATTCTTATATTATCTACACTCCCTGTAATTATCCGTTTTTGCGTGTCCCATTCTGGTTCTAAATTTGTCAAAACATCATAAAAACTACTGCTGACATCCTTGAGTGGTTGAGAACTCGCGATCGCAACACCGTTATATGATTTTTGTCCCGATACGTAAATGTGATAGCCTAATTCCTCAAACATTGCACGCGGAAATTCAGTATCAACAACTTTAGTCTCTTGCATGCAAAGGACATCAACCCGATTTTGGCTTAACCAATCGATAATATGCCCTATACGAGTGCGAATCGAGTTGACATTCCAAGTAGCAACTTTCATTTTTTTACAGCGGTTTATCAGTAGTTAGTGGTCGTTAGTCAATAGTTAATAGTCATCGGTTAACGGTCATTGGTCAAGAGTTAGCCGGAAGTACCAAAAATTGATCCCGTGCAAGAATTTAGTATGATTGGTTACAAAACTTTAGTCTTTTTATGATCCCCTAGGTAGATGATAGGATTCCGCAATTAGCATTATATTAAGAATGTAGTTGCTAACTAATGAAGACGGCTCTGGAACAACTTGCTGGTAACTATTTCTAGGTCAGGTTAACCGAAATTGCACTCTTGCAAAATAACTTAAGTTAACTTAAAAATCAGTTAGGTAAGTATAAATGCTTTACCTAATTGAAGGTAAATCCCAGTCATAGACTAGTACAAGGTACTGAACCAAAACACCTATGAAAATCGCTCAAGTAGCCCCTTTGTGGGAACGAGTTCCACCTCCAACATACGGAGGGATTGAACTAGTTGTGAGTCGTTTGACTGATGAACTCGTAAAACGGGGTCATGATGTCACATTGTTTGCATCTGGAGATTCGCAAACGCTGGCTAAGTTAGAAGCAGTTTACCCTCGTGCATTGCGCTTAGACCCCAATGTCAAAGAGTATGCGGTGTACGAGATGCTAGAACTCAGCCAAGTCTACCAACTAGCTTCGGAATTCGACATCATTCACTCCCACGTAGGAATATCGGCATTACCTTTAGCGAGTTTAGTGTCTACTCCCACAGTACATACCCTACACGGTAGGTTTACACGGGACAATCAACACGTCTATTCCCATCACCAGAAGCAACCTTACGTCAGCATTAGTAACGCACAACGTCAAATAGCTCTGAACTATGCAGGTACGGTTTATAACGGGATTAATCCAGATGATTATCCTTTTGTAGCCAAACATGAAGAACCACCTTATCTTGCATTCTTGGGACGCTTTTCGCCAGAAAAGGGACCACAACACGCGATCGCCATTGCCAAACAAACAGGCTGGCGTTTGAAGATGGCAGGAAAAGTAGATATAGTAGACTCTCAGTTTTTTGAACAAGAAATTGCCCCCCAAATAGATGGTCAGCAAATTCAGTATTTAGGTGAAATTAACCATGCTGAGAAAGCCGAACTTCTGGGTAATGCTGCTATTACTCTCTTCCCCATTACCTGGCAAGAACCTTTTGGTCTGGTCATGATTGAATCAATGGCAACTGGTACACCAGTTATTGCCATCAATATGGGTTCTGTATCAGAAGTTGTTGCTAACGGTGTGTCAGGTTTTGTGTGCCAAAGCTACGAAGACATGGCAACAATGATTCCCTCTGCATTGGAATTGAATCGTCAAACTTGCCGAGAATATATAGAAAGCAAGTTTAGCGTTATTCAAATGGTTGATGGATATGAAGCGGTCTATAGCAGAATTATCAAGGATCGCATCAAGACCAATGGTCGAATTCATTCCGCCAAAATCCAGTTTTAATCAACACTTTTGAACGCATTTATATCAACATTTCTTTAATAAGGAGGACGTATATATGAGCATGCGATCCAACAGTTGTCCCTGTTGCGGTGATTGCCTCTTGCGTCATGTCCGGCATGGTGAAGTTTACTGGTTCTGCAAAACTTGTTGGCAAGAAGTACCGTTATTAACAGTAAATCGTTTGTCCAAAGTAGAAGGAAGAAATCTCGGAATTGTGACAAAGGTGGGGTCTAGAGATTAGGGACTGGGAAGAAAGAGAAGATTGTAAACTCGTAGTAGCGCTTTAGCACTCAAGTGCTACTACGAGTTAATTGTGAATATATATTAACTTCACCCGATACTGGTAAGGTAGATATCGCTAAGTGTTTGATGTTGGCGGGCAGTATCTGCATAACTCATTACGAACGTTTAACACCTGATACAATCAAGAGGAGTTAAATATTAGGTTGCAATCCGTGTTAGCAGCTTTACTTTACGGTAAAGAAGATTTGCGTTTGGAAGAAGTCCCCGAGCCAACACCTGACAAAGGTGAAGTCGTTCTTCAGGTGGGAATATCAACAACTTGTGGGACAGATTTGAAAGTATGGCGGCGTGGCGGTCACGCCAGAATGCTAAAACCGCCCACTCTATTTGGTCACGAAGTGGCTGGACGGATTGTAGCTGTCGGAGAAGGTGTTACAGATTGGCAAGTAGGCGATCGCGCAGTCGCAAATAATTCGGCTCCATGTATGAAGTGTTTTTTTTGCGATCGCCAAGAATACTCTTTATGCCCAAACTTAACCTGGAATAACGGAACATTTGCCCAATATTTAAAAATTCCCGCACCGATCGTGCAGCATAACATGTTGCCCGTTCCCGATGACTTACCCTATGAATTAGCAGCCATGACAGAACCTTTGGCTTGTGTGCTGCACGGAGTCGCCCGTTCCAACGTCAAACCGGGCGGTCGCGTTGTCGTATTAGGGGATGGAGCGATTGGGCTGATGTTCGTGGCAAAGTTGGCTCTCGATTTACAAGCAGAAGTACTGCTTTTTGGAGGAAATGACCAAAGACTGGCTATTGGGAAAAAGCTGGGTGCAGCAGCAACGTTAAATTACCGTCAATTACCGGATATTCCTGCTAGTGTAAAAGATTTAACACAAGGAATGGGTGCAGATGTTGCGATCGAAGCAACAGGAGTCCCAAGTGTTTGGGAAACGGCAATTGCCTGTACTCGCCCTGGCGGTACCGTTAATCTTTTTGGTGGTTGTCCGCGAGACACCAGTATTACTGTAAATACAGAACAACTTCACTATAGCGAATTGACTTTAAAAGGAGTTTTTCACAACACCCCCATCTTTGTGCGAGAAGCACTTTCACTTATTGCTAGCAGGAAAATACCCTTTGAGTTACTAATTAGCACTCGCCGACCTTTGACAGATTTAGAGCAGGTATTCTACGACATGAAGGAACGTAAGGTTATTAAAGTCGCAATGGTTCCCAACTCTTAACCAACTGCAAGAGCAACCATAACTAAAGTAGTGACAAATAATGAAGCAAACACGCCTTGGATAGCATATTGGCGTTGCTTCCAAATAGCAGGGTATTGCATCCGAAATTTGGTTTCTTGAAGATGTAGAACATTTTTGTCAGCATAGAGAAGCAAAATTATGAAGCCAAATGTATTTAGTGTAATTGCTCTTTTAGCAACATCTACTTTAGTTGGGATTAATAGCCCTGCTAATGCTACACCTAGCAGTTATCAGAAAACCTGTAACAATATCTTAGTTTCTGGCAACGTTCTCTCAGCTAATTGTCGCCGAATCAATGGAACATTTAAGCAGACTTCAATCGTCTTGCGGGGAATTGAGAATATTAACGGCACTTTCAAAGTAACTAACCCAGAGCAAGTTAGCAATTATCAGTTAACTTGCGAGCAGATTGGCATCAGAGGAAATGTCTTAACAGCTTCTTGTAAAAAAAGAAATGGTACACTCAAGCAGACTTCAACAGTCTTACAGGGAATTGAAAATATTGATGGAGTTCTGAAGTACACCAGCAATCCTTAAGCCACGCCAATTCTGTTGTTTGCAATTGGGTTTTGCTCGCAAATGTTTATCTCATACTTATAGCGTAAAACAATCGTACAATAACTCTTTTGTGTAGTTCTGATAAATTCTCTTAGAAAAGAGTACCTTTGAACAACTGGTTTTAACCACAAAATCAATTGTGCCCTTGAAAGCACTATATAGAATTCGCCACACGGTTATTCGGTTGGGAATATTGCATTAAGTGTAAGTGAGTCTAGCACGAGTTTTGCAAAGATTGGTGAAAGCAGCTTCATATTGAGAATAACTATATTAAGCAGACCGCCTTGCCTCAATATCCTGCATCGATTTATTGTTTGCTGGGATTGTCATACGCACAGGATAGCGATAAGTGAAGCTTATCGCTATCCTGTGCGAGGGTAGGACAAAAGAGAGTGAATTGTTCAAATGCGCCCGTGTCCCCTTCCCAGTCTTAGCTTACTTAATTCTCATCCTTTAGATGGGCTAAAAACTTATAATCTGTATTAAACAAATATTGTCTGATAAACAGTCTCTTAAGAGGGTTTTTTCACATCAAAGTTAAAGCCTTTTACCGAAAATAATGGGATGCAAGCCCCGTGCTCTCTTGCAAACTTCCGGTGCGTGCTTAACCCGCGCACCGGAAGTTTGCGCTTCTGGCACGGCAACAGAAAGATTCTCAGCGTAGGAACAGGACTAGAATCAAGATTGCAAAATCACACAACCAAATAGCAGACACTCGCAAAGACTTCCTGCATAAACTGTCCACCAAAGTGGTGAGCGAAAACCAAGCCATCATTTTGGAAGACTTGAACGTGTCAGGCATGGTCAAAAATCGCAAACTTGCCAGAGTAATTAGCTTACAAGCTTGGCGAGAGTTTCGGGTATTGTGCGAAGCAAAGTCTGAGAAGTTGGATAGAAGTTTTCACACTATAAATCGTTGGGAACCGACGAGCCAAATATGTTCGGACTGCGGTTTTAAGTGGGGCAAGCTCGATCTATCCATCCGTTCGGTGTTGTGTTTGAATTGCGGAACGGAACACGACAGAGACGAGAATGCAGCTAAGAATATAAACAAAGTCGGGATAGGGCATTGCCACGACTCTAAACGGACATGGAGAGAAGGTAAGACTGCCTTGCCAGCACATCTCAGTGAAGTGTCAAGAATCACTGACCCTTTAGGGCAGTGAGTATGTCAATGAAAAGGGGAAAACTATTATTAGCTAACCTGTCAGTCAAAAACAAAAATGCTACACAAATCTCTACCTAAGTTTTTAATATTACCTTTTTCTTTTATTTCCTGCTTTTCCGTTGGGCTTATCTTGGATTCAGCAGCTTTTGCTTTACCGGGACAATCTACAGAAGATGTTGCTGCTTGGATTAAAGCACATCCTACCCTCCGCCCATCCCCAGTAGAGCGGTTCTTTGTACAAAAGAGCGACACAGCAGCCCAAAGATTCTCTTTTCAAGCATCAGTGCTAGCAGCAGGTAAAGTAGGATTTACAAAAGATCGTAGTAAAATTCGCAACGAGCGGATTACAATGTTCGATGCAGTTAACGGCATGACATTCGATCGCCTTCAAGAATCTTTACGATCTATTTATGGTTTAGAAATTTATCAAGACTTCACAAATGCTCAAGTAGTGTACGAATATCCCAATCAAACTACAGTGAATGCCTCTCGCTTTGCAAAAACTCCCATAAAAGAAGCTTTGCAAGGACAATTACGTGTAGGCGATCGTTTTGCTTACTGGGTAGAAGTCGCACAACCGAGGGATGGGAAAGCATTTACAGGTCAATTAACCGTTTTACTCAAATCCGATCTAGACAAGTTAGAAGCAGAGTTGAAAATTCGTTAGTGGTTAGTTGCAGCCATTAGCCATTAGCCATTAGCCATTAGCTATTAGCCATTAATGTAAACTTTGCCACTCGCCTGAAAGAATACTTTCAGTTGCGATCGCAATTCTTACCAAATCTTCCTTCAGCAGTGGGGGCCATTCAACCCCCGCTTTCCGTCCTGCTGCAAATAATTGTTGAGTTTTAACAGCCAACTGGAACAAGGCATACACTATTTCCCTGTCCATCATAGTGGCGTCCTTCAGACCTTCAAACACTACCTTCATTGCCAGCAAAATCGAGGTGATCTGACCGGGTACAGGAGGCTTTCCCTGTTGCAGACGAGTCAACAGAGCATCCGGGCTATCCTCATTTGTTACTGTTTGGTCGATCAGAAATTTGCGAGCAGTTTCATAATTCATTCTATTGAGTATACCTCATTTTATAGTTATTTATAAAGATTAAAATATCCCTGTTTTTAGGCTTAGGTAAGGTTAAAGCCACTCATAGCGAACATCAGGCACAGCATTACAAAAATAGTTAATTTTATTGTGTTGCAAGTTATAGATCACAGATTTTCTCTAGGGAATTTCTCTCTATGCAATTTAGGCATTTTTCTGATTTTTGCTGGAAATTCAAATATTTATCAATTTCAAAAGTTGAGCTATCATCTGGTTGGCTTGCGACGAGTAACTTCCACCAAATAAATTAAAATGATTGAGAATGTGATACAAATTATATAAAACTTTTCGCTGCTCGTACCCTTTATCTAAAGACCAAACTTCGTTATATCCTCGATAGAAAGCAGCCGGGAAACCACCAAAAAGTTCCGTCATGGCAATATCAACTTCGCGATCGCCATAATAGGTTGCTGGATCGAAAATGACTGGTTCTCCCGATACAGTACACCCCGCATTTCCTCCCCACAAATCCCCATGTACGAGGGAAGGTTGGGGTTTGTAATTTGCCAATAACTTAGGAATCGCCTCAAGCAACTCTTTTTCTTGAGGAAAATGACCGTGTCGCCGTCGAGCCAACTGGAATTGATAAGCCAAGCGATGCTGAGTATAAAATTCAATCCAATCTGCTGTCCAAGTATTGATTTGAGGAGTAGAACCAATAGTATTGTTCATGTCCCAACCAAAACCTTGGGTGTTTGTGGTTTTATGCATTGCTGCGAGTTTCCGTCCCATCTCTTCCCAAGATTTAGTGTTTCCCGAATTCATTTCCAACCATTCCAACACCAAATAGCTGTCATTCCCAGTGACCCCAGAGCATATTGGTTTGGGAACGCGGATTGTTGCTGTTTGATACATTTGCTGTAAGCCCAGCGACTCCGCCTGAAACATATCAAGTTTTAACGCCTGGTTGAGCTTAACAAAGTAAGTACGCTTACTATCAGAGACTGCATAACCTTGGTTGATGCATCCGCCACTAACTGAGCGTTGCTGTAAAGACTTAAATTGTTCGCCTGTCGCTTGACTGATGTGAGCGTCTATTTCAGACCACATAAGAATGGGGAGTCGGGGAGTGGGGGGACAAGGGGGACAAAAGAGAATAACTATTTAATCCCCAATCCCCAATTTACAATGGTTTAAGTACGACAACACCATAAGCGTCTGGCGAAAGATAATCTTGGGAAGCTTGCATTAACTCAGGTGCATCCAAACTTTGAACGATCGCAGGGTAATTAAATGCAGGCTCCAAGTCACCTACCATGGATTGGTAGTATCCATATAAAGTAGCGCGATCGCTTGGCGTTTCATTGCCAAAAATAAACCTGTTAGCAACTTTTGTCCGAATTTTCTCAATTTCCGATTTTTTTACCATTTCCAATTGTAGATTGTGAATGTGCTGGATGATTCGTGCTTCTACATCTGGTAAATTGTCTGCCGGACAATAAGCCAAAATATAAAAAGTTCCTTGTAACTGTTGGGTGATATTGCTAACAGAAATCTGAGAAACCAGTCCTCGTTCTTCTCGTAAATCTTGTACTAGCCTTGAAGTCAAACCGTGTCCGAGAATTCCTGCTAATACGTCTAACGCGTAAGTCTGCTCTAGTTGGGCTAACCCCGGTACTCGCCAAACGATCGCCAATCGTGCTTGTTGAAGACTTTCATCAGTAAATTCTTTGCGAACAATGCTTGTAAATGGAGGTTCGGGGTTCAGTAGGGAATGGTGAGTAGGAGCGCAAGGCATTGCACCCGTACAGGAGTGAGGATTCGTTGTGGCTTGCTCAAATCCTCGAGCAACAATTGCAATTAACTCATCCACGGGTAAATTCCCAACAGCTACAGCCGCGATCGATTTTGGTTGATACCAAGTTCTATGAAATTCTCTCATTTGCTGGGGCTGAAGTTGAGAAATGACTGATTCCGGACCCAAGACAGAACGGCGATAAGGCAGTTTATCAAAAGCTGTCTCCATTGAGCGTTGAAAAGTGCGACGGCGGGGATTATCTTCCGAACGCCGAATTTCTTCTAAAACTACCAATCGTTCTCGCTCAAAGGCTTCATCGGGTATGCTGGCATTGAGTACCACGTCAATTTGCAATGGTGCAAGTTCCGCAAAATCTTTCGGAGCAGCCGTGATGTAGTAATGAGTGTAATCCTGGCTCGTAGCAGCGTTTGTTACAGCGCCTCGCTCTTCAATGCGACGTTCAAACTCGCCGCTCACCAGTTGCTCGGTTCCCTTAAACACCATATGCTCTAGAAAGTGAGCGACTCCATTGATTTCGTCAGTTTCTATAGCCGATCCAACATTAATCCACAAGCTCAGGTTTACAGCTTCAATTGGTACTTGCTCGGCAACTATTGTTAAACCATTTGGCAATTGGTGCAGTTTGGGAGCGTTAAGGCGGGGAAACTTCAGCAAGGTTGATGTCATTGGGACTACTTGAGATGAGCCTGTTGTACTCTTCTATCTTACTAGGCGTCAAATCTACTATTTTTGATACGTGTTTTATAATTGTGATAGGAATATTAAGAAATATGTAGCAGATATCAATGCCCGGTCATAGTGTTGGCAATAGCAAATCTCGTGTTGCAGTTATCGGTGCCGGAATAGGTGGACTGACTGCTGGTGCATTATTAGCTCGCAAAGGTTACAGTGTTTTAATTCTAGATGGAGCCCTCGTTCCTGGGGGTTGTGCTTCTACCTTCAAGCGAAAAGGATTTACCTTTGATGTGGGCGCAACTCAGGTTGCTGGGCTCGAACCAGGAGGAATTCACCACCGCATTTTTTCAGAGTTAGAGATTGACTTACCAGAAGCAACACCCTGCGATCCGGCATGTGCGGTTTATTTGCCAGGTGAGACAAAACCCATTAATGTTTGGCGAGATCCAGAGAAATGGAAAGAAGAACGACAACAGCAGTTTCCCGGTAGCGAACTGTTTTGGGATTTGATAACGACTTTGTTTAAAGCTAGCTGGAAATTTCAAGGACGAGATCCAGTATTACCGCCCCGTAACTTGTGGGATTTGTGGGAGTTAACCAAGGCAGTACGTCCCGATACACTTATAACTGTTCCTTACACCTTATTTACCGTAGGTGATGCTTTGTTTGCATATGGGCTCGGAGATGACTACCGCTTGAGAACTTTTTTGGATCTGCAACTCAAGTTATATTCTCAAGTTGATGCTCAACAGACAGCTTTGCTTTATGCAGCAACGGCGTTAAGTGTATCGCAAGAACCTCGAGGATTGCACCATCTTCATGGAAGTATGCAAGTTTTGAGCGATCGCTTGGTAGAAGCTTTAGAAAGAGATGGCGGGAAATTGCTCATGCGCCACACTGTAGAGCATATCAAAGTTGAGAACGGCAAAGCAACTCACGTCATCATTCGCAATCAAAAAACTGGAGAGGTATGGACAGAAGCCGTTGACCATGTCGTTGCTAACGTAACAGTGCAAAATCTGGTGCAGTTGTTAGGAGAAAAAGCACCATTAGGCTACAAGCAACGAGTGGAAAAATTACCCCCTTCATCCGGTGCATTTGTGGTGTATTTGGGTGTGGATGAAAGCGCTATTCCTCCAGAATGTCCCCCCCATCTTCAATTTTTATACGAGCCTAACGGACCTCTTGGGGATAATAATTCCCTGTTTGTATCGGTCAGCCGTCCCGGAGATGGTCGCGCCCCGTCAGGACAAGCTACAATTATTGCCTCTTCTTTTGTCGATCCAGATCTGTGGTGGCGTACTGAAGATTACGAAGGTTTAAAACAGCACTATACACGCGATGCGATCGCGCGTCTTGCCAAATTCTTCTGCTTAAAACCAGAAACGCTCGTTCATGTTGAAGCAGCAACTCCACGTACTTTTGCCCACTACACGTCGAGAGATAGGGGTATTGTTGGCGGTATCGGTCAAAGAATACCGACTTTCGGTCCTTTTGGTTTTGCCAATCGTACACCGATCGGGGGTTTATGGCTTGTGGGCGACTCCACCCATCCTGGGGAAGGAACTGCTGGGGTGAGTTACTCGGCACTCACAGTAGTAAGACAAATTCTTGCAGAACGAATATAGCTGGCATATTTCTTCAATAACTTATGATTCCATAGACTACTCTTGAGTAAGAATATTCTGCTACCTTTTGGTAATACCATGCAAGTTGCTCTGCTGAATAATTAAGTGATATCTTTATGCAATTAAAAACACAAAAACCCTATTACACACCTGAAGAATATTTAGAACTTGAAGAAAAAGCAGAATTTAGAAGCGAATATCATGACGGAGAAATTGTTCCAATGACAGGTGGTACTACCAATCATAATAAAATTGCTCTGAATTTAGCTGCATCATTAAAGATTGCTTTGAGGGGTAAAAAATATGATGTTTATATGGCTGATGTTAGATTGTGGATACCTCGGTATCGGCAGTACACTTATCCAGATGTGATGGTAATTCAAGGGCAACCTGTTTATACAGGAACAAATACGACTACTGTAATGAATCCCTTGCTTATTGCAGAAGTTTTATCTAAATCAACTAAAAATTATGACCAAGGAGATAAGTTTTTATATTATCGTTCAATTTCAGAATTTAAAGAATATATTTTAATTGACCAATATTCTCATCATGTAATGCAATATGTGAAAACTGCCGAAGGTCAATGGTTATTTACTGAACTCGAAAACGAATCGGCAAATTTATCGCTGCAAACGATTGATTTTCAAGTTCAACTGAACGACCTTTACGATCGCGTTAATTTTGCTGAAATTGATGATGAGAATTAAGATATTTTGTAACTATTTGGTTGTTTGATGTTGGTGGGCATTGCCCACCCTACTAGAAAAATAGGCAATTTTCGGTCCAAAGTTTGCGTCTTGCACCACTCAACCTTGACCTATACCTTGCTCAAATTCATCAATGGTAGGACTTACGTGTAGCCCCGTTGATTACTGTCCTTCGGTAGTGGCGGGTTGCTCAACTGTGGGTTGTTCGGTAGGAGCAGTTTCCGGTGCTACCTGTGGTTCTGTTTGTGGTGCGGGAGGATTGAGAAATTCTTCCCAAGCTCTAATTTGGTCTCGTGCTGCACTGTACGCAGAAGTCCCTCGCGGAATTAATCGAGCTGTCTCAATACCCCTAGCCATGTCAGATTCGCCTTGAGCGCGAGCGATGTCTAACAATTGCTGGCTCCATTGATCGACGGCTACACTCACATCGCTCCACAACGAACTTCCCTCTGGCACTCTATTTGCTATCCGGATGGCTTCTGCTAATGCTTCTGGAGTTCCTGCAAGTGCTGTTTCTCTTGCTCTCTTCCAGTTTTCTCTAGCACGGAGTTGACCTTGCCATTCATCTATGGATGCTTGTGCTTCTCCTGAGAGCGCCCGCCCTACACTAATTTGTCTTGCTGTTTCAATGGCTGAGGGTAAATCCCCGCTACTAGCAAGTGCTCTGGCTCTGTCTAAGTATGGTTGATCTTCGGTGCGTTGAATTTTCTCGGTCCAAGTAGCAATTTTTTTTCTTGCTTCTCGATACAGCGCACGTCCTCTACGAACTTGATTTGCTTCAGCGATCGCAGCTTGCAATGAATTCACATCATCAAACAGGGCTATTTGATCGGCACGATCTAAGTAAGGACGATCTTCTATAATTTGTACTTGGGCAACCCAACGACCAATGTCTTGTCTTGCTTCCTGGGCGCGGGGATTGCTCGCTGGAATCAGTTGTGCTTCAGCTATAGCTGCTGATAAATCGCTCACTGTTCCTTGAGTTGCTAGCGTTCTTGCTTTTTCCAAACGCGCAACATCTTCAATTTCTAACTGCCACAGAGCAATCAATTTTTGTGCTTTTTCATATACGGGTCGGGAAATGTCTATTTGCTGAGCTTGGGAAATTGCTGTTTCCAAACCTGACACGGTACCCGTCCAAGCACTGTTTTGTGCTTCTGCGATCGCGATAAAGTCCTCTACTTCTAACTTTAACCCTGTCACCGCAGGTACTTTCTGTACGAGTGCAATGGCTCCATCTGCATCGCGCCGATCTAATTTTGTTTGTGCGATCGCCAGTATTTTGCGTCCAAAGTCTGTCAGGGTTGCTTGAGCTTTCTGATAAACGTAACTGTCTTTCTCAATAGATTCTGTCAGCTTGATCGCTTTGAGTATGTTTTCAACCGAACCAGTTTCTGCTAGACCCTGTGCTTTTGCCAACTTATCACCATCTTCTCGCGCACTCACGATCAAACGGTTGAGTTCATCGTACTTAGTTGTTGACCAATACTTATTATCTACTCGCAACAATTTTGAAGCCAGCATAAATGCTTGATGCCAATTTTGCTCGCGCAATTGCGCTTCCGATTCCTTATAAATTTCTTCTGCCTTTGACCAAATTGTCTGCCATTTGGCGACTTGTTCCTCGACGACTTTATAAGCTGAGACATCCTTTGGTACTTTTCGAGCCGTTGAAATTGCTTCTTCTAGCCTTCCTAACTGGAAATTCTGGTCAGCTAGATCCAAGATATCCTTTGACCATTCTTCCATGTAGCGATCGATTTCAGCTCGCAGTGGATGACTTGGCGGCAATTGCTTTACGAGGTCAATCGCTTGCAAAAGGTCTTTTACTGTTTGTTTGGAAGCTGCAAGTTGAGCGCAATGCAGACGCACTGAAGCACTTGCTAGTGGCCAGAAAATCGACGGACAGTTGGGCGCTGAGGGCAACTTTAACAGCATTGCTGTTGCCATAAAAGCGATGGCACCGGGAACCATTGCTAATAATAACGTCCACAGCACCCAACTTTTTGTCCATCTTGGCAATTTTCCATAACCACCAGGTGGAACGGGTTTGTTTGACTGACTATCTGAAGGCGATTTTTCCGACGAATTACTGTCTTTTTGGCGTTTCACAGACTTGGAGTTAGAACCAGTAGCTGGTACACCAGACGCGTCATTGCTGTTATATTGTTTCTTCGGGGATAATCCTGTCATATCATATGGCTCTCTTGCTCTACCCGGCAACCAACTTTCTGGCGTATCCCGCTCTGCTGTCATTGCTCACACCACAAATAAACGAATAGCGACTGTTATAGCTCCAAACCTCTGCTGCTGCCATAGTAACTTTCTCACTGTTAGAAAGCTATACTATATCCACATTATCCACATATACCATGAACTTTATTAATTAGACAGTACTTTTTTATACTTTATCTTCCTGTAGAAGCTTCTGCCTCTGCTTGCAAGTCTACAATAAGTTGAGCCAAATCATCCCGACTTGCATTGTATACAGTTCCGCAAAAATGACAAGTTGCTTCAGCACCGTTATCTTTGACCATCATGTCTTCCAATTCTGCCTGTCCCAACATTTTAAGGGCTCCCAACACTCTATTGAAAGAGCACCCACAATGGAAGCGCAGCATTTGTCTTTCAGGAAATATAACCAATCCCATATCTCCCAATAAGTCTTGAAAAATTTCTGTCAAAGACTTTCCTGCTTGCAGCAAAGGCGTAAACCCTTGTAAAGCAGCAACTCGTGACTCCAATTTTTCTACAAGGGCTTCATCTCTAGCTGCTTTAGGCAAAACTTGTACCAGTAACCCACCAGCTGCAGTGACTCCGCTAGGTTCCACAAAAACACCTAACACAACTGCTGAAGGTGTTTGTTCGGAAGTCATCAAATAATGAGCCACATCGTCACCAATTTCACCAGAAACAAGTTCCACAGTGCTTGAGTAAGGATATCCATACCCAACATCCCGCACAACATAAAGAAAGCCCTTACCGACTGCACCGCCAACATCCAACTTCCCTTTGCTATTTGGCGGTAGTTCCACATCGGGGTTGTCTACATAACCGCGTACTGTTCCATCTAGCCCTGCATCTATCAATATGCCACCCAAAGGTCCATCACCTTTCACTCGGACATTGACTCTTGAGCCAGAACGCTTCATACTAGAAGCCATCAAAAGACCGGCTGCCATAGTCCGGCCCAGGGCTGCTGTTGCTACATAGGAAAGTTTGTGTTTCGCTCTTGCTTCTTCTGTCAAACGTGTGGTAATAGCGCCTACTGCACGAATGCCACCATCTGCTGCTGTAGCGCGAATTAATTGATCGGCCATGAAATGAAAACCTTACCAATAATGTTTGACTGACATACCCGTTCGTTATTAAGCACGGGTACGATCGTTACTTTAGTATAACAAAACTTAATTTAAACATCGGCGATGGAAGTAAGCTAAAATTAGAAACTGCCTCTATGCCAACGTAATTCGTAATTCACAATTACGAACTTATATACGAATTTATAAAATAATGTTAGGAAATTTTCAGAAAAGTCAACTACGGATAGAAATAGAAGCATCTGCGATCGCAATTCGTAACAGTATATTGCGTCCAACAGAGCTAGAAAAATGGCTGCCTCACGGTCGTTTTTTCTCTGGAATGCCAGAAGAGCTTAAATCTGGATTTGAGTTTGTTACGCGTACCGGACCGATCGCAATTCACCATCACGTAGATGTCGTAGGTTCCGATTGCCTGCGCCTGCTTCTGAGTCAAGGAATAGACGGATTTCACGAATGGTACTGGGGAGAAGGCTGGGTGCAATCTCGTGTAGAAGGAGTCACAATCTTACCCCTATCTTTAGGGCAAACTTTGAGTTTGTTGAGTTTGCGTCAGTTTTTACAGCGTAAGGTGTAGGGGTTAGAGAGTAGGGATTGGCAGAGTTTGTCTTTCTTGTCTTCCTTATCTCCTACTCCCCTTGTCCCTATTTTTTACGAAGCATCTTGCAATTGAGCCGTGCGTACCGAAACTTGTTGTGTTTGGTTACCTCTTTGCACCTTCAACTGCAATGTTTGACCAACTCGACTATTTTCTACGAGATCCAGCAACTGTTCTCCCTTACTCACTCGCTGTCTCTCAACTTCAACAATTACGTCGCCCGGACGAATGCCAGCAGCAGCAGCAGGAGAGTTTGGTACAACACGGACTACAAAAATACCATTAATTTCTGGAATTTGCACCGGAGAATTGGGGTCGGAGTTGATTCGCCTTGCCACTTCAGGGGTTAAATCTTGCATTTGTATACCGATGAATGGGTGATCGACCTTTTCCCCTCGTTGCAGTTTGGCAGCGATAACTTTGGCTTTATCAATAGGAATAGCAAAGCCGATACCCATAGCATCACCACGGATGGCTGTATTGATACCAATCACTTCACCCTGACCGTTGAGCAGAGGACCCCCAGAGTTACCGGGGTTAATGGCTGCATCTGTTTGAATAAAATCCAAGCGCTTGTTACCAATTCCTACTTGAGCGCTAGAACGTCTGAGGGTACTAATAATTCCTAAAGTTACAGTATTATCTAATCCCAGGGGATTTCCCAACGCGATCGCCCAGTCTCCTACTTGCACGTTTGCCGAAGAGCCCAAAGGAGCAACTGGTAAATCCGCACCTGCATTGATTTTAACAACTGCAAGATCGGTGACTTCATCAGCACCGAGTACTTTTCCTTCAAAAGTGCGATCGTCTTTAAGGCGAACTGTTACCTTATCAGCCTTATCTACCACATGGGCATTAGTAACGACTAAACCACTTTTATCAATAATAAAACCCGAGCCCAAACCGCGCATTTGTTCTTGTGGCATTTGTCGTGGAAAAGACTCACCAAAAAATCGACGGAAAAAGGGATCGTCAAAAAAGGGATCGGAAGCGCGACGAGAAACAGTACGTTCAGTATCAATTCTCACAACTGCATTGCCGACACGATTTACCGCCGCTGTCACAAAGCTACTACTACCCATAGCAGTCGTTGCGGGTGAAGAGCGTTGAGCGAGGAGTTGTGGTGAATCAGCCGTTGGAGAAAAGGGTGCTGGTTCTGCTTGGGAGGGTGACACGCGCAACGTGCTAACAGTTAACACAACTCCCAAAACAATTGCTAATACATGAGTAGTGAGTTGACGTATTGACCGGGGTAATTGGGAAAATCGCATAACCACAACCTAAAGTTTTAGCCTAAATTGTTGCTAGATGAGAAAATAGTCTCTATAGCTATTTTTACAGGTTGATAACAATTACTGTCCATAGACGGTTGTTTTCCGGTCTAAGTTTCCCCCACTCACCATCACACTCATTTCTTGCGTCTAAGTTAGGATTTAATTGACTGGCTGCACTTTCTCAAGCAAAACTATGAACGGATCGACTCGATTACCCAAACAATCCTTACCTATCTCCCAACAGGAAGAGGATTTATTTTGTGACAATAGCAATCACGAGAACACACAGCACCATCACAAGCACGAACATTCGGTTCATTCACACGTTCATAGTGAAGAGTCTTTGCGGCGAATTGTCAATCGTCTATCACGTATAGAAGGACACATTCGAGGCATTAAGACAATGGTACAGCAAAGCAGCCCTTGTCCTGATGTGTTGTTGCAAATTGCTGCTGTTAGAGGAGCTTTAGATCGGGTAGCAAGAATTGTTTTAGATGAGCATTTAACAGATTGTATTGGTAGAGCGGCAAAAGAGGGCAATATTGAAGATGAACTCGAACACCTTAAGGCGGCGTTAGATCGATTTTTGCCTTGAAAACATATTTTATGGAGTTGGGTTTGATACCGAGTGGTTTTCGGGTTTGATACCGAGTGGTTTTCGGATTTGATACCGAGTGGTTTTCGGGTTTGATACCGAGTGATTGGAAATCACGGCTATACAGGCGAAACCCGCCTGCGCGGGTTTTTTCATTACACTCTTGTTCGGGTATGGGCTTTGATACTAAATGGTTTTCGGATTTGATACCGAGTAGTTTTCGGGTTTGATACCGAGTGATTGGAAATCACGGCTATACAGGCGAAACCCGCCTGCGCGGGTTTTTTCATCGCACTCTTGTTCGGGTGTGGGCTTTGATACTAAATGGTTTTCGGGTTTGATACCGAGTGATTGGAAATCACGGCTATACAGGCGAAACCCGCCTGCGCGGGTTTTTTCATCGCACTCTTGTTCGGGTGTGGGCTTTGATACTAAATGGTTTTCGGGTTTGATACCGAGTGATTGGAAATCACGGCTATACAGGCGAAACCCGCCTGCGCGGGTTTTTTCATCGCACTCTTGTTCGGGTGTGGGCTTTGATACTAAATGGTTTTCGGGTTTGATACCGAGTGATTGGAAATCACGGCTATACAGGCAAAACCCGCCTGCGCGGGTTTTTTCATCACACTCTTGTTCGGGTGTGGGCTTTGATACCGAGTGGGTTTCGGGTTTGATACCGAGTGATTGGAAATCACGGCTATACAGGCGAAACCCGCCTGCGCGGGTTTTTTCACCACACTCTTCTTCTGTTTATCAATTCGATTTTAATATTGTAAAATTTTGCTGAATATAATTTTATTAGCATAGAAGATTTTTTAGGTAATAAATAGCTTTTTACTTCCGCGTATATACGGATTTTACATCATTTAAAATTAACCATAATAAAATAGCAGCATTGCTAATTGATTTGATAATTTATAAAATCTATACATTTTCCTTGGTAAAGGAGAGTATCAGAGCCTCCGGTTGTATAGCCAAGATTTTTAATTTTCAGGCATCTATCAAATAAATTTGGAAAAAATCTTACAAAGAAATGCGTTCAAATTTTACCCAGTTATATTTACATTGTGTCTGGGCAACTTGGGATAGATTGCCTCTAATTACACTGGATATTCAGCAACAAATTTATGCAGTAATTATTAAGGAATGCACTCAACTAGAATGTACGGTAATTGCCATTGGAGGTATTGAAGATCATATTCATTTACTAGTAAGGTTTCCTACTACTCTAAATATAGCTCAATTAATAAAACAAATTAAAGGTAGCTCTTCCCATTTTGTAACTCATGAAATTAACCCAGGGAAATTTTTTAAATGGCAAGGTGGGTATGGAGCATTTACAGTCAGTCATAATGGTATAGATAACATAGCCGACTATATTAGAAATCAGCCCCTTCATCATAAGAAAAAATCAATAGTTTCTGATTGGGAGTTAACTCCTACAGCATCGGTATAGAAATCATAAAAACCTAATTTCTTCGAGTGAAATTTTGTGGAGTTCTGAATCATCTCAAAAACCCGCGCAGGCGGGTTTTGTCTGTATAGATGCGATTTCAATCGCCTCAAGAGATTGGTGAAATATTGTGGAATTCTAAATCATCTTAAAAACCCGCGCAGGCGGGTTTTGTCTGTATAGATGCGATTTCAATCGCCTCAAGAGATTGGTGAAATTTTGTGGAATTTTAAATCATCTCAAAAACCCGCGCAGGCGGGTTTCGCCTGTATAGACGCGATTTCAATCGCCTCAATAAATCGGGGAAATATTGTGGAATTTTAAATCATCTCAAAAACCCGCGCAGGCGGGTTTCGCCTGTATAGACGCGATTTCAATCGCCTCAATAAATCGGGGAAATTTTGCTGGCTCATAAATCATCTCAAAAACCCACGCAGGTGGGTTTCGCCTGTATACGATGTGATTTCAATCGCCTCAATAAATCGGGGAAATTTTGCTGGCTCGTAAATCATCTCAAAAACCCACGCAGGCGGGTTTCGCCTGTATACGATGCGATTTCAATCGCCTCAAGAAATCGGGGAAATTTTGCTGGCTCGTAAATCATCTCAAAAACCCACGCAGGCGGGTTTCGCCTGTATACGATGCGATTTCAATCGCCCGCCATCCTAAAATAGGATCTGTTTCAATACTGCTCTACTCATGAATCCACAAAACTATCAATTTCACTACACCTTCACTGGTTCTTCAGATAAACCACTGATTCTTTTTCTACACGGTTTCATGGGTAACAGTCATGAATTTGACGAAGCCATAACATTACTATCTAAAGAATTTTACTGTCTCACAGTTGACCTTCCCGGACACGGGAAAACAAAAATTTTTGGTGATAGCGATCGCTATACAATGGCAAACACTGCTGTAGCTCTAATTCATTTACTAGACGAACTAAAAATTTCTCAATGCTTTTTAGTGGGTTATTCAATGGGTGGAAGGCTAGCTTTATATCTCACTCTCCATTTTCCACATCGATTTTCAAAAGTTGTTTTAGAGTCTGCTTCTCCTGGCTTAGCCACAATTACCGAACGAGAAGAGAGAATAAGACGTGATGAACAAATTGCCAGAAAGCTAGAAAGAAGTGTTGAAAGAAATGATTTTATCGCTTACCTGTCCAACTGGTACAATCAAGCAATTTTTGGCTTGATTAAAACCCATCCTCATTATCAGGTTCTCCTAGAAACTCGGTTGCAAAATAACCCAATTGAACTGGCTAAGTCATTACGTTTTATGGGTACCGGACAACAACCTCCGTTATGGGAAAAGTTGAAAGAAAATACAGTTCCTATGCTTTTGCTAGTTGGTAAGTATGATGAAAAATTTGTAGATATTAATGGAAAAATTTCTAATTTTTGTACATTTTGTCAATTAGAAATGATTGATAAAGTAGGGCATAACATCCATTTTGAAAATACTCTTGCTTTCGTTGAAAGTGTTAGGAGATTTTTTCTGGAGGCGGAGCCTCGTAAAATACATTCCCAGGCTGAGCCTGGGAACGAGTAACTCAGGAACAAATGAATCGATCGCCAGTTACTGGTTGCTGTTAACTACAGAGTTCAATTCTTCTTGCAACACCCTCTGATAAATATTTGGCAAAGACCGACTAACAGAGTTAGTTTCAATACCATAACCCAAACTGGTCCAAGTAGGAGATAACCGACGCAAAACGTCTTTTATCTTTCCTTGACGCAGTTGTTGAGATATATCTACTCCCCAAACTTGCGAATCATTAAGCCAACGATAAACTACAACGTCTTGATACTCTGCTTCAAAACTATAAGAAGACCAAAACATAAATCGGTTGGGGTTTGGGTGATAGCGCGATGCAATTCTATACCAGGTCGTATTTATCACTTGATATCTACCAGCAGCTGTCGAACAGTTACCTTTGTTTGGACCTGAGACAATAGTGACGCATATCTCAGGATGGCGGCTGAGATTGTTCACTTGTTGTCCTCCGTATAAAAGCGAATAGGGACGATTACCACTCGCTTCACTCGCTGAAATAGTCCGCATGAGGGCGCGAATATAAGGATCGCCCCCTTTCATGACTAGGGTTGGTTGTCTTTGACTAAATACCGGATCGGGTTGCGATCGCAAATCACCAAACACGTACCACTGTATCAAACATATAAAGCCAAGAAGAGCGACTATCGGTCCTATAAGCTGTTCAACGCCGCCTTTCCGTTGTTCTACACTTTTCAGAGTCCCACTCCTTAAACTTGCCTGCTGTTGTCAATCAAAATATAACAACAATATCTGACGTAATGTTTCAGTAAAAGTTCGTTAACGCTTTGGTAGTTAGTGGTTAGCCGTCAGTGTTAAACCACGTTGGTAAATAATTCACCAAAGCTTTTTGCAGGGGCGTCTTCCCTAGCAACGATCTCCACAATTTTATTTTTCGCTGCTGTTTCAAAAAGTGCCTCTACACAAACTTGTGCAACTTTCTGGCGGGGAATGCTACCGTCAAACAATGTATCAGCGCTTTGCATGACAATCCGATTGGAGTTATCCTCATTTTTTAACCCACCAGGTCGAACAATCGTATAAGTCAAACCGCTTTTTTGGAGGAATTCCTCTGCTTGCTTTTTCCAAACTAGAATGAGCCAGAATAAATTCAGTGGGTGAAAAAACTGTGAAGTACACAACGAAGAAACCAAAACAAAATGCTCAATTCCCTTTGCTTGCGCTACCTCTACCAAATTTTTTGTGCCTTCATAGTCCACCTTATAGGGTCCTGTCGGGTCAAAGCTTGGCGACGCCCCTGTGGCGCATAGCAGTACCGTGCTATCTCCTAATGCAGTAGACAAGTTTTCTGGGTGTAACACATCACCTTGTACCAATTCTGCTTCTATCGGTAAAATACTTCTTGCTTTCTCAATATCTCTGACCAGAGCACGAACGGGTATATTCCGCGCTATCAGTTCTTGTACTATCCGACGACCCGTTTCACCTGTTGCCCCTGCTACAAATGCTTTCATTGTATTTTGAGAAACTTGTATTTTTACAATTCTGTTTTCTATTTTAGAGATTCTTTATGACAGATTTTTGAGATTTGAGTAAAAATGGTGATTTAGTGCGAAACATTCCACTGAATTTGGGAAGTATTAATTTAGCTAGATTGTTCAGCATATAAAGAATAGTTATATGATTTCAAACAATTCGGAATATCGATCCTTGGATACAAATGAAGCGGTCTTTTCCATCCCGTCAACTGTAGAAACCTCTGAGGATACGACTCTAGACGCAACTATAGGGACGCCAAGAAGGTTTTATGGCTGTTACAGTGATTGTATGGAAATGCCTGCTCCTTCTAAGATTGTTGCTGAATATCTAGATAATCATGCCTTATGGTTTTCGCGTTGTGCTGAACCGATGAAGGTAGAATCTCTGAGTAAAAATGGCTATGCTCTCACTGTCGGTCGCTTTGGCGCATTTGGCTATGAAGTTGAGCCAAAAATTGGTTTGGAATTATTGCCTCCTGAGGAAGGAATTTATCGCATTCAGACCATTCCAATTCCTAATTACCAAGCTCCCGGTTACGATGTGGATTATAAGTCATCGCTACAGTTACTAGAAACTGATGCCAAAGACTCTAACCATAAGGCTGGTACAATCACGCAAGTTGAATGGGAACTGCATCTAGCTGTTTATATTCACTTTCCAAAGTTTATTCAGCGATTACCTAAATCTATCATTCAATCTACAGGCGATCGCCTTCTCAACCAAATTGTTCGCCAAGTTTCCCGGCGCTTAACTCGCAAAGTTCAAGAAGATTTTCAAAAAACTTTATATCAGTGACAGGAGAGCCGACTTCTTAAAGAAGTCGGCTCTCTTGCAGCGAGCATTAGCCACTCTCAATGACTATGCTTGGGTGAGAATCCTTTGAACGATTTGCACTCCGGTAATAGCTTGCCAAGCAAAAAGACCTAGAAGAGCAAAATTTAATAAAATATGAGTTGCACGCGCCCAGTTTGCTCCTTTTTGCATATAGGGAGATAAAGCAGCCGAAAAGGCAATTAAACTAGTCATCCCTAACCCTGCTAGCAAGTGAGGTCCGACAAACAGCTTACCGTTATTAATATATGTAACGGCCATACCACCAACAGCACCCGCCACCATAAAGGCTAGAAGTAAAGAGCCAATTTGGTGGTGTCTGACATTATATTTACCTTTTATTAATTCTTTCTTTTCTTCACCCTGAGCATTTCTGGTCCGTTGAACTTGTAGTCCCAAATATGCTGCATATAGAGATAGGAGCAGTAGCGCCCACATCGCGATCGGGTGGAAGAAATTTAACCAATACTTAACTGACGGCGAAAGCTCCAGATTCATGGTGTTCTCCCAATAATTAAATCTTAATAAAAGTTATCATAACGCTGTAGCCAATGGGGAGTGAGGAAGTGGTAAGTAGTTATTAGTTAGTGTTTAATCGTTAGTAGTTAGTAGGTGCTACAACAACCAACCACTAACAACCAACCACTAACCACTAACAAATGACGAACAACGATGCCTTGCTGTTGGCTGCGAAGAATGGCGATATCAAACGGGTGCAAGCATTACTTAACGCTGGCGCACAAGTCGATACAGGCAATGGCGATGGCACAACAGCTTTAATGTTTGCTGCTAGTTTGGGATATACCGAGATCGTGCGCTTGCTTCTCGATCGAGAAGCAAACATTAACATCCGGAGGAAGCGTTACGGTTTGACAGCTTTGATGTTAGCAGCTAGCGCCAATCAGCTTGACATTGTGAAGCTGTTAGTGTCGAGAGGGGCTGATGTTAATACGACTAATGAAGATGGCAGTACAGCCTTAATGGTAGCTGCTCTAAAAGGTCATGTTGAGATTGTCCGCGCCTTACTTGCTGCTGGAGCAGAGGCAAATATTAAAGATAAAGATGAGGATACAGCTTTCAATTTAGCAGTTAAGCAAGGACACGCTACAGTTGTACAAGCACTAATACAAAACGGTGCAGATGTCAATAGTAAAAATGAAGAAGGCGATACCGCTTTGATGGTAGCAGCGGATTTAGGTCATTTGCAAGTCGTTCAAACATTAATAGCTGCAGGTATTGATGTGAAGGCACAAAACGAGGATGGCGGAACTGCTTTGTCAGCCGCAGCCGCAGCAGGATATAGTGCGATCGCATCCGCGATACTTGCACATCAAGCTGATGTGAATGCTCGAGACAAAGATGGCGAAACAGCCCTCCATCTTGCTGTAGTAGAAGGTTATACGGATGTTGTTAAAGTTTTACTTGATGGCGGTGCAAATGTAGGCATAAGAAATAACTTAGGCGATACACCCTTGCTTACAGCAGCATTGCAGGGGTACAGCTCAATTGTTGAGTTACTCCTTCAACGGGGAGCAGATAGCAATGAGAAAAATTTGGGTGAATTTCCACTAACACTAGCAGCTACTCAAGGACATACAGAAACAGTCAAAGTTTTGCTCGCTCACGGTGCAAATGCGAATATAAAAGCAGACGATGGCAAAACAGCACTGATAAAAGCAGCGGAACGCGATCGCATTGGTGTGCTCGAACAGCTTCTAGAAAAAGGAGCAGATGTTAACTTGCAAGATTCCGCCAAAGCCACAGCCTTAATGTGGGCGGCTTCACGAGATTGCGATCGCGCCGTGCAATTGTTGGTGCAAGCAGGAGCAGATGTGAATGTCAAAAATCAAGGTGGTTATACAGCTTTGATGTTAGCTGAATTTAACGGATGTCATAGAGTTATACGAACTTTAAAAGCTGTAGGAGCACAGGAATAATTTTAGTTGTTGATAAGTTACCATAAAATCAAAGATATCCAAAAAGTAACCCATGTCTGAATCAGTCCAGTACATTACTAATGAACAAGGAGAACGAGTTGGTGTACTGTTAGATTTGCGAACATACCAAGACTTGATAAACTTATCAACGACAGATGAGGAAATTTTAAATGGCTTAAGTTTGGATGAACTGCAAGCTTTAGCAGAAAGTACATTATCTCTAAAAACTCAAGTTCAATTAGATGATTTACTAGTTCGGAATGCAGAAAATCAACTATCAGCTGATGAAACTGCTACTTTAGACCATCTGTTAGCACAGGTCGATCAACTAAACATTCTCAAAACCAGAGCTAAGTACACCTTAAAGCATTTTGATAAAACATCGGAAGTGGCGTGAGCATTTACGTTCCTGTTGAATTACAAAAACGCATTCGGAACCATTTTGTCAATTGTTGTGCCTATTGCCGTAGTGCTGAAGCTCTAACAGTTACTTTTTCAAGGAAGTAACAAATGTCTTGATTTAGCCTTGCTTCAAATTCGCGGACAAAATCGCTTACCAAAATTAAACTTTGCTTCCTTGAGTGCAGTTCGCAAGGGACAACAAGTGTTTGCCATTGGTTATCCTCGTGGAATTAAGCCTTCCTCGATTACTCAAGGGATTGTTAGTAACATTTACACAGAACTAGGTTTTATTCAAACAGATGCCAACCTTAACCCTGGTAATTCTGGAGGTGCTTTGTTAAACAGTCGGGGAGAACTTTTGGGTATCAATACTAGGAAAGTAGATACAGACACTAATGGGATGAATCTTGCAATTTCTAGCGAGAAGATTCAAGCTTTTATTTTAGCTTACAAGCAAGGACTTTCACCCTCCATAGGTCAATTCCTAATTCCTGCTACTAAGCAAAAGAACAATCAACTCGCCCAAAAACTAGCTCTTAATGGTGTGGATGGTCAAACTTTAGCTAGTGGCAGCGTGGATCGGACTATTAGGATTTGGCGAACATCTCCTTGATTTTATTTTGGGGAGGCGTGATGTGTCGGCTGCTGCTATTATCATACAAGCAGGGTGACTGCTTGAAGATTCATTGATTAAAGATAACTTGTGCTGTTTGGGCTATGGCTCCTAGAAACAAAAGTAATCTGCAATTACCCGCTAATTACGGGGAGGCGCTCAAATCCATCAAAGCACGTATTCATTCTACCCAAATTCAAGCCGCAGTAGCAGTCAACAAAGAACTGATTGCACTTTATTGGGATATCGGACAGGAAATAATCTCTCGCCAAGAGTCCGAAGGATGGGGAACTGCTGTCATTGAACGGTTGGCTAAAGATTTGCAAAAATCTTTCCCTGGAGTTAAAGGCTTTTCAGCACGGAATATTTGGCGGATAAGAGCTTTTTATCTCGCTTATACTCTTGATGTCAAAAGTGTTGTGGATGTTATACCAGGTGTGGATGGAATAATTCTGCCACAAGCTGTGGCAGAAATTCCTTGGGGTCATAATATTTTATTATTGGAAAAGGTAAAAGATTTAAAAGCAAGGTTTTGGTATGTTCACAAAACCCTTGAGCATGGTTGGAGTCGTTCTGTTTTATGGCATCACATCGATACAAAGCTTTATGAGCGACAATTTGAAGCTGAAAAAACGACAAATTTTAATTTTACTCTACCTTCCCCTCAATCAGATTTAGCACGGGAATTATTAAAAGACCCTTATAATTTTGATTTCTTGACTTTAGCAAAAGATGCTCAAGAAAGAGATTTAGAAAGGGGTTTATTAGAGCATATAAGAGAGTTCCTACTAGAATTAGGAGTTGGATTTGCTTTTATGGGCAGTCAATATCACCTCAAAGTTGGTGATGAAGATTTTTATATTGACTTACTATTTTATCATGTCAAATTGCGTTGTTATGTAGTTATTGATCTAAAAATGAAGGAATTCAAACCAGAATTTTCAGGCAAGATGAGCTTTTATGTTTCGGCGGTTGACGATATATTACGACACCCTGATGACCAACCTACTATTGGAATTATCTTATGTAAATCAAAAGATAAAACAGTGGTTGAATATTCATTACAAAATATGAATAGACCGATTGGAGTTTCAACTTATAAATTACGGGATGTTTTACCTGAAAAATTACAAGGAAGTTTACCAACTATTGAACAGTTAGAGGCTGAGTTAGACGCGGTTCCTTTAGAAATCGAAGATGAGGAATAAAAAATAGAAAATAGCCCCCCTGCAAACTCTGTCATTGATGACTCTAGTCTGCTGAAAACTTTGAGCGGACATTCAAACGTTGTTACTTCGTCGCTATCAGCCCGAATGGGAAGATTCTTGCTAGTGGTAGTGATGACAACAGCATCAAAGTGTGGAACACCACAAGTGGGATCTGGACTAACTTAGCCGCTAACGCTTGCGATTGAGGATTTGTTCGGTTGTTAGCTGAAGTTCTGTAAATCGGGATTGGATGAGTGTATTTCCTGTATACTCCTCCTCCTCATACAAACCATCAACTAACTTATAAACCGTTATCTTGCGTTTCTCTGGGTCGATCGCCCAGTACTCAGGAACTGCTCTTGCTGCATATTCAGAACGCTTAAAGCGATAATCGCGTTCGCCCTTGGCGCAAGCCGTACCCGGCTTATCTTCATTGGTTTTACCAGGTGACACGACTTCAATAATTAACTCTGGTGGAGGCATTTCTAGGTCGATTGTACCTCTGTTTGTTTGTCCCAAAATTTCTGCTAGTTCCTCTGACAGAATCATGAGATCTGGTAGCCGTGTCTGTACTTGCGATCCTGATACTGCAATCTCCGTGTCTTTATGACAAATTTGCGTGTCTAGTAGGAATTTAGCAAACTGGAGTGCTAAAAAAAATGAAATTCTAGAGTTGAGAGGACTTTCGGGAGGCATTTCAACTAACTCTCCACCCACAAATTCATACTTCTTATCCGTATTATCGTTGTAGCGTAAGTACTCCTCAAAGGTCTTAGGTAACTTAGTGGTTTGAGTCATAGCGGATAGCTACCCCAGCTTTAAGCAATTCCAACAAACACATATATTATAAAGAATTTAGAAAACACCCTAAATATTCCTATGTCTTCTGCCGAAGTGCCGTTAAAACACCCTACTTCATTTCTTCCACCGATCGCTGCGATCGCTACCACCCCTACAGGTGTCAAAAAATTACAAACCCTATCTCAAATCGATTCTGTCAATATTTGGGTTCCAGAATCTTTAGCAGATATGCCAGGTACGCAAGTTTACACTGGTTCTCTGAAACAACACATAGCCAATCTGTGGCAAACACACCGTGCTTTTATCTTTTGTTTGGCAACTGGTGCAGTGGTACGTTTAATTGCACCTTTGTTGCGACACAAATCCACCGATCCCGCAGTGATAACACTTGATGAAGCAGGACGGTTTGTCATTAGTTTGTGTGGCGGACATCAAGGCGGTGGCGATAAGCTAGCACAGTTAATTGCCTTACAACTCAATGCAACACCAGTTTTGTCTGGTGCTTCCGCCAGTTTGGGATTACCCGCAGTAGATACGTTAGGTGTACCCTTTGGTTGGAAGCGGGGTGAAGGTGATTGGACGGGTGTCAGTGCGTCTGTTGCGCGGGGAGAACGAGTACAAGTCATTCAAGAAACAGGTTCTACTCTTTGGCAAACAGCTTTCAGTACCCAGCCATCGGCTTTTATTTTTCAAGAAGACCCTTCCGCCACGGCTAAAATTTGGATTACCTCCAAACTCCCCCATACCTCCCCGATACCTCAAATTCACTGGTATCCGCGAGTTTTATGGATTGGAATTGGCTGTGAGAGAGGAACTTCAGAACAACTCCTAGAAACGGCAATTCAACAAGTTTTCCAACAACATCAACTAGCAGAAAGTGCGATCGCAGGAATTGCCACCATAGACATTAAATCGGATGAAGTTGGTTTGGTAAAACTTTGCCAAAAACGCAATTTACCTTTAAAAACCTTCTCTTCAGACATCCTCAGCAAAATATCCGTTCCCAATCCGTCTCAAGTCGTTGAAAAAGAAGTTGGAACTCCCAGTGTTGCAGAAGCTGCTGCTTTATGTGCTGCTCAAAGTCAAACTCTACTCATTGCCAAACAAATTTTTAAACCCTCCCTCACTCCCTTACTCCCCCACTCCTCCCCTCCTCTCCAAGGAGCAGTCACAATAGCTATTGCCCAAGCAGAAAAAGAATACATCGGTCGTACTGGAGAACTGTTACTGATTGGTACCGGACCGGGACAAATCAATCAAATGACACCAGCAGCACAAGCCGCCGTCACTAGTGCAGATGCAATTATTGGCTACAGTTTATACGTAGACTTAATTCACCCTATTCTCAGACCGGGACAAATTGTTGAAGCGTTACCAATTACAAAAGAACGTCAACGCGCCCAACGAGCAATTGAGTTAGCGAATTGGGGATTGCAAGTAGCTGTTATATCTTCTGGTGACTGTGGAATATACGGCATGGCAGGGTTAGTATTGGAAGAGTTGCAAACCCAAGATTGGGATGGCAAAACACCTAAAATTCAAATATTTCCCGGTATTACTGCCATGCAAGCTGCTGCATCTAGAGTAGGAACACCTTTGATGCATGACTTTTGTGCTATCAGCTTGAGCGATTTACTGACACCATGGGAAATGATTGAAAAGCGTTTAGAAGCAGCAGCGGTTGCTGATTTTGTGACTGCTTTATACAATCCTCGCTCTCAAACACGGATTCAACAGCTTGTAACCGCTCGAGAGATTTTCCTCAAATATCGCAATTCCGATACACCCGTTGCTGTGGTACGTTCTGCGTACCGTGAAGACGAGCAAATTACTCTCACAACTTTAGATAAATTACTCGATGTTTCCATCGATATGTTGACTACAGTGTTAATTGGCAATTCCAATACACGTTTTCATGCTAATTGGATGGTAACCCCAAGAGGATATCTTGGCTTTGCTAATAGCTAATGGCTAATGGCTAATGGTGCAATTAACAATTAGCTATTAGCTATTAGCCATTAGGTCTAAGAAAGTAGCTAATTATACTAGAAACTATTGATAGTACAATTGACCCTAGTAAAGCAGGTATAAAACCATTGATGGTAAAACCGTAACCGGGTGTGAAGACACTTGCTAACCAGAGGGTAAAAGCATTCAGAACAAATGTAAACAACCCGAAGGTGAGTAAGGTAATGGGAAATGTGAGTATACCTAAAATAGGTCGAACGATCGCATTAACTAGTCCGATAACAATTGCTGCTATGAGGGCAGCCACAAAATTTTTAATCTCAAAGCCAGGAACAATGTTGGAAGTTACCAGCAATGCTATGGCAGTCCCCACCCAGGTTAATAAAAAATGTTTCATAAAATTTTTCCATCTTTCTGTTCACAATATTCCTATCAAGCTAAGATCTTTGCAAGATGTTTGCTTTGCAATAAGCTGGGTACAGCTTGCGCCGAAGAGATCGCTACCGTAGAACGCGTGTTCAAGACAGTAAAACCAGGTTTCTGCAAAAGTTTTAACAAAAAACATAAATCTTTTCATAAATTTTTAGCTAAGGCATCTGCAATAACAGATTTATATAGATAATGATTTGTTAAGCTGTAAGCGCTGGTACGAGGAGCAATGTCAGCGCAATGCACTGGTTGTTATCTGGTCGTTTAAGAGTAGAGAAGTTAACGGTTAAGATAGAAAACTTACCAGAATCGTTACAAGGTACGAAGCTGGTACACCTATCTGACTTGCACTATGATGGCTTGCGATTGTCAGAGAAAATGTTACAAGAAGCGATCGCAATTAGCAATGAAGCTGAACCCGACTTAGTTGTACTGACAGGTGATTACGTAACTGACGATCCATCACCCATTCAGCAACTGGTGCTACGACTCAAATATCTCCAAAGTCGTGCTGGAATCTACGCTGTTCTGGGTAATCACGACATCTATTTCAAACGTTCACAAGCTACAGTTACGGATGCACTTAACAGCATTGGCGTTACGGTACTTTGGAATGAAATTGGTTATCCATTTGGGCAAGAACTACCGTTAGTGGGTTTGGCTGATTATTGGTCGCGAGAATTTAACCCTAAATTGGTGATGGATCGGTTAGATCCTACCAAACCTTGCATCGTACTATCGCATAATCCCGACACAGCGGAGATTTTGCAAAAATGGCGAGTCGATTTGCAATTATCAGGTCACACTCATGGCGGTCAAATTGTGCTTCCGGTAGTGGGACCCGTTGTGGTTTATTACAAAAAGTTTATTCGCAAAGTTTCTAAAAAAATCCGGCGCTGGGTACCTTATTTGCGAGGAGACTGCGCGAAAGTCGTCAAACATTGGGAATGGGCGCAAGGTTTCCATACGGTCGGAAACAATCAGCTTTACGTCAATCGCGGTTTGGGAACATACCCCCCTGGACGTTTGTTCTGTCCTCCTGAAGTGACAATCGTTACTTTAGTAAGTGATGACAAGAGCTAGAGAACGGGATTGGAACCAAGCAAAAGACACGCACTCTCAACAATCAACCGCCAAAAGCTACTATAGGATACTGCAAGGAGCTTTTGGCGGTTTATGGGTAATTCGATCGATTGATAAAAAAACAGAAAGTAACTCAACTAAGGTGGACAGAATTTCGCAACTAAACCCGTTCAGAAATTTGTGTTCTTTATATTCCAGCTAGGCAGGCATTTTTGCTGTGCGTTCAAAAACCTCCAAATTAACTCAATAAATTCATCTTTAGGCGAAAACACATTTACGGAACACAAAACCTGACTGGCGATTGCGAACTTACTAGATGCGGGAGGCACTGGCTCCAGTAAGTACTCTACAAATGAACTTCTTAGACTTGTTTGGTGCCATATGTTTAAGTTAACACGCCCTTTTGGTAACGGTCAAAATTGTTACCTAATTTTATCACCCTTAACTTTCTTTAATAGACTCTTAAATTTTCGATAACTTAGCTATTACTTGACCCCAAGCGGTTTATTGAAGAAGGAAGAAAGAAGGAAGGAATTTCTTCAAGCTTCTTCCCTCTTCTAACTTCGGTTCTTCCTTCGTTTTCCAACATCAAACTTCACGCGCCCTAGATAAAAAACCCTATAGAGCGAAGAGAAAGAGAAGGAGAGGATGATTGTAGTTATATGGCTTACTGTGATTTTCGATTAGGTGATGTTATCCAAACTTTTAGGTTGACAGGCAACGCACAACTTGAAGCGACTGCTCAACCCTAGGTAGGGTCGGAGGACGTGCCTTGATTTCCGAGTCGTTCATCTCACGCTTGTGCTATGCCTTCACGCTGCGCGAACGCGGTAAGACGTGGGGCTTCTGCCCGATTAAGCTAAAAAAAATTGTCCGCACATCTGCGCTCGAATTTGTAGAAACTACAAATGAAAAACTAAAATCAGTTTTGGGACAATTTATTGCAGAAATGGTAGCAGTACAATTATTTGATAAAATTTCAAAGAATTCTTAAAAAATAATTTATAAAGTCGTAAATATCGGCACTATTTTGCTGTTTTGAAGTTAGAGTAAAAAATTTTTTTAATAGATTTAAGCAAATGTTATATAAAAAAAAAGTTCAAGAATATGTTGGAATTTTTCACAATTGCGATTGGGCAAAGTAGTAGCAAATGGGACAATAGCAAGTAGAGACTGAGTAAAAGTTCTTTTTTGATTGGGAAGGATTGTTTCATACTTGACAATCGGTTGTAGTAAAACGAAACTATCAAGACTTCTCTCTAGTACTGGGGTTAAATATTGATGATTGACCAAAGCAAGAGAAATGAGATAAGTTGACAATAGCTAATTACATGGGAATAACTTAATTGTTTTATCTCCACTGCCACTAGCTGCCAAAGTTTTCCCATCCGGGCTAAAGGCAACACAATAAACGGCATCATCATTGGCTGTAAAAGTGCGAATTTCCTGACCCGTATCCACTTGCCAAAGCTTCACTGTTTTGTCTCTACTACCACTTGCCAAAATTTTACCGTCGGGACTAAAGGTGACAGAACAAACATCGTCTGTATGCCCTGCAAGTGTCTGTAATTGTTGACCGTTAGGCAATTGCCAAATTCTAATCGTCTTGTCGCTACTACCACTGGCAATTTGCTTTCCATTCGGGCTGAAAGCAACAGAATTCATGCCTCCAAAAGAATCAGGATTTCCTTTAAGAGTTAAAAATTTATCCTCAGTTAAATACCAAACTTTGATAGTTTTATCATTACCTGCGCCGCCACTGGCTAAAATTTTGCTGTCAGGGCTAAAACCAACACATAAAATTTCATCAGAATGTCCTTGAATACTATGTATTTCTTTATAAGTATCTGTAGACCAAAGTTTAATAGTTCTATCTTTAGAGCCACTAGCTATAGTTTTTCCATCAGGACTAAATGCAACAGCATAAACTTTGTCTTTATGTCCGGTAAAAGTGAAAATTTGTTCTCCTGTCACAACATTCCACAACTTAACAGTTTGGTCGTCGCTTCCACTCACTAAAATCTTACCATCAGGACTAAATGCAACTGCGTTCACGCGAGAGGGTTCTTCTCTTCCTTGAAGAGTACGGGCTTCCTTTTTAGCAAGATCCCAAATTTTTATAGTTTTGTCATGACTTCCACTAGCTAAGACTTGTCCATCAGAACTAAAAACAACAGACATAACTCTATCTGTATGTCCTTGAAGAACACTTTGAAAGATTATTTCCTGTGCGGCTTTAGATGCAGAAATATCTGGTGTAGATGCTATTGCTGTCTGATTAATCTGTGGATTCAAGGGTGGTGGTAAGCTAACAGGTGCTGAGAACTGAGTGTTTTGTGACTTTGTTGGTATAGGAGCAAGTAATTTGACATTTGCTTGAGGTGATTGAGTCTCAGAATTTTTAGATTGTCCGCTTTCTGTCTCATTTTGAAATTGAGGTTTTGTCTTGGTAACTAATTCGGTTAACGCTTGTACTTCCGTTTGGAGTTTGGTTAAAGTATTTAAACATTCTTCTATCTGCTTTTGAGTGCTATGACTCAGTTGTTGTGTAAAAGTATCCAGTTGAGTGAACCGCTGTTCCCAAGACTGCAAACCTTGCATTTGTTGTTGGCTGTTTTGATTGAGGTGCTGTTTAAAAGCATTCAGTTGAGCTAAACTTTGAGTGAGGGGTTCGATCTGTTTTAGAGTGTTTGCGCTCAGTTGTTGCATTCCGGTCTCGATTTGAGCGAGACGCTGCTCCCAACGCCCGATTTCCTGAAGTTTTTGTTGGATAGTTTGATTTAATTGTTGCGTTAAAACATCCACTTGAGACAAACGCTGGTTAAGTGGATTCATTTGATTTTGAGTATTTTCACTGAATTGTCTTATAAAGGCATCAAGCTGGGTTAAATGCTGTTGAAAAGCATCAATATTTTGTGTTTGCTGATACCGTTGTAATTCTTCTACTTGTTGTTGAAATGTTGTTCTCAAATCTCGAACAGTTGTCTCATATTGTTCGAGACGTTGCGTAAAAGTCTCTAAACTTTGCCGTTGCTGGTTTTGAAGTGTTTCAAGTTGTTCTCCTGTGGTTGTGCTGAGTTGTTGGGTGAAATTATCAAAGTTAGCAAGACGCTGGCGGAGTGGATTGAGAAGTAGATCTTGTTTTACCATCAGTTCTTGCTGGTTCTGCTCTTTCAAAAACTTTAATCGTTCTCGGTTAGCAATGTTCAAGCAGACAGAGATTGTGAGGGGAGTTGCTACATAAATCATTTGTTGGGTGAGCGTTGTTGCAACTAATCCTAAGGCAGAGAGAGAAATTGAGGCGTATTCGCTAACTTCTAGCCAATGCAGTTTGGTCATAATGGGTGGTCTGCTGTGGTTGGTACTTGGAGAGAAAACCGCTGGATCTTGCAACGCGACGCGATTTTAAGAGCCTACCTTCATCTTCTTCCAATAAACACGGACAAACTGTGCTTGGAATTTCTCATTAACCAAGAATCGAGGTAGGAAGTATGAAGTATAAAGTATAAAGGATGAAGGTAAAAGTGCTTTATGCCAAGTCGAAGCGATCGCTTCGCTTTGTGCGAGCACATCCTCCGGTTTAAACCCTGTTACTGACAAGCATTCACTTTATTCCTTATCCCGATCTTTGACTTATCGGTATCGCCGATTGAGTCCAAGTAAACTCTTTATCCACCGAAAAAACCTGCCGATCGGGAATTTTGACCTAGATTTCTGTTTGGAGCGTTTGGAACGTCTTGATGAGGATGACGAATAATTTTCTCTAATCCTTAACTGCCCTTCTAATTGTGCTGCTTTATCTAAATCTGAGTTGGCTCGATGTTCGTAACCCAGTACCGAACAAACATATCCACGGTACTTGTATGCTTCTGTATAATTTGGATTGAGCCGAATTGCATGGGTAAAGTCGGTTAAGGCGTCTTTGTATCTTCCTAATTTTACGTTCTCGACGCCATCGTTGTAAAATGCCTCAGCATTGAAGCGGCTGACGTAAACTCTTGCGATCGGTGTTTGATAAGATTCGCTTGTTGGATGGGGATGTTCTGCCTGAGTAGGCTGATAAGATTTAAGTTTGTTATAAGCTTCATTAATAAGTTTTATTTTTTCCTCTGCTTCTTCCTTCTGCTGCACTAGTGAAAAATTATCTGGATGCCAAATTTTAACTAGCCTGCGGTAAGTATGCTTGATCTCTGCTTGCGATGCACCGGGTTTTAGTTCTAAAACAAAATAAGCCTCTTCTATACTCATGCGATCGCTCATACGGAGAATAGGATGCACTGTAAATCTATGTTAATTATTCCCAAAAACTTTTAATGTTTTTCCAGAAATAGTCAACTTTGCCAAATCTTAATCGTTGTATCTCGACTGCTACTAATAAGAGTTTTTCCATCCGGACTAAAAGCAACAGCATTCACCGAATCCGAATGATGACCTATGGTGTAAAGGTGCTCTCCCGTATCCGTTTGCCAAAACTTCACACTTCTATCCGCACTACCACTGGCAATTTGCTGGCTATCAGGGCTGATAGCAACAGACAAAACAGAATCACTATGTCCTGTTAGGGAATTGTTTTGCTTACCTGTATTTATATCCCACAACTTGATAGTTTTGTCATAACTTCCACTGGCTAAAATTTGTCCGTTAGAGGCGATCGCAACACAAGTTACTCTCCCCAAGTGTTTGTTAAAAGTGTGTAAAAGTTTTTTACTTTTTATCTGCCAAATTTTGATACTATTGTCACCACTTCCGCTTGCTAAAACTTCTCCATTTGGGCTAATTGCTAGAGAATTGATAGAGTAAGAATGTCCCTTAAGAACGTGTAGAAGTTGTTCTATAGCTATATGTGTTATTTTGATGGTCGTGTCCCGACCCCCGCTAAAGATAAATTGACCATCCAGACTTAAAACCAGGGAAAAAATGGGGGTTGAATGAATTTTGAGAGTCTTGAGGAGTTTCCCTGTCGCTACTTCCCAAATCATAACACTACAGTCATCGCTACCACTGACTAAAGTTTTGCTATCAGGACTAAATGCAAGGCATCTTACCCATTTATGATGACCGATGAGAGTATGTAACACTTTTCCGGTATTCAAATGCCAAATTTTAATCGTGTTATCACTACTTCCACTAGCAAAAGTTTGACCATCAGGACTAATTGCGATCGCCAAAACCCAATTGGCATGATTGAGTGTACGGACGCATTTCCAAGGAGAAGTGAATACTGATGTTTCACTTGATGGTTGTGATGGATTCTTAGGAGATTTTGAAGCTGGTGGTGCGGATTGATATTTTCTTGCTTCTCGTTCCAGTCTGGCTGCATTTCTAAAATCAGAAGCAGCTCTATTTTCCCAACCCATTTTTGAACAGGCAAGCCCTCGATATTTATAAGCTTCAAAGTAGTTGGGATTGAGGCGGATTGCTTGCGTAAAATTTTCTATTGCTTCAATATAATTTTTCCTTTGGGCTTGTTCCATACCCCATTTATAAAAAGTTTCGGCATCGGAGCGATTGGAGTAAATTGTTGTTTTTCCGGTTGAAGTTCCACCCCTAGAAGCAGATGCTTTTGCCAAACTTGGTTTTATAAACTTTAGTAATTCATAAGCTTGGTTGATTCTTTTAATTTTTTCCTCAGCCTCTTGCTTTTGCTCAGCTTCGGAAAAACGATCGGGATGCCAAGTTTTTGCCAGTTTGCGGTAAGCAAGCTTGACATCCTCAGGTGATGCATCAGGAGTCAAGCCAAGAATATCATAAGCACGCTTTATGTCCAGGCGATCGCTCATACTAGGAAAAATAATATCAATTGTAAATCCATGCTAACTTTTCTTAGAAATCCCTATCATTCCGTTCAAACACCCCACAGCGGTTACCACTGGGATGGTATGAGTCGCCGCTTCTTTGAAGGTTGGTATTATAGGGTCACTTTACCCCAAGAAGGCCAAACATTTGCTTTCATGTACTCAATAGAAGACCCAAAAGGCAATCAACCTCACAGTGGCGGTGCAGCACAAATTCTCGGTCCAAATGATGAGTACCTGTGGCGTACCTTTCCCGATACCAGTAAATTTTGGGGAAGTCCGCAGCGACTGGGCTTGGGACATTGGGGGAAAACAAACCGCAAGACCCAACCGACTTATCTACACCCTGAGGAATTTGAACGCGATATTTTAGAAGGCTACCAAGCAACAGCAACCCTAAACCAAGGATTTATCAAAGACCCTGCAAGCGGTCAATATTGCCGTTGGCAATATGAAATTCAACCCATCTACGGCTGGGGCGATCGCTTTAGTATTCAGCAATCCACTGCGGGTTGGCTGTCATTTCTACAAATTTTTGAGCCGGGATGGCAAATTTTAATGGCACATGGTTTAGCATCTGGTTGGATTGATTGGAATGGTAAACGTTATGAATTTACCAATGCTCCAGCCTACGGCGAGAAGAATTGGGGAGGCGCTTTCCCGCAAAAATGGTTTTGGGTAAACTGTAATAGCTTTGAAGGCGAACCAGATCTCGCCCTCACTGCAGGCGGAGGAAGGCGTGGTGTTTTGTGGTGGATGGAATCTGTAGCGATGGTAGGCTTGCACTATCAAGGGAAGTTTTACGAATTTGTACCTTGGAACTCCCAAGTCAGTTGGAATATCAGCCCTTGGGGAAAATGGCAAATTCAAGCAAAAAATTCCCGTTATGAAGTTGAGGTAATAGGGACTACCAATTTACCGGGCACTCCTCTACGTGCGCCAACAACTGATGGTTTAATCTTCTGCTGTCGGGACACAATGCAAGGCGAGTTAAATTTAGAACTGCGAGACAATAATACGGAAAAAGGAAAAACTATCCTGAGGGCAAGCACCTTCCTGTGTGGATTAGAGATAGGAGGTAGAGGCTGGGAAAACTCCTGGCAGTCCCGCTAAAAGTGGTATCATGGTAATGATGTTATTTTTCTGGGGCTGTAGCTCAGTTGGATAGAGCGAGCGCCTCCTGAAGTTTCGGGCACCATAGAGGAAACTCTATGAGTGAATGTGGTTAAATTCGGTGAACCCTAAAGAGTTAGAACTCCCTCATGGGAAAACTATAAGGGAATACCGAGCCAAGCCCAAAAATTTGAGATTTGAGATTTAAGATTTGAAATTTTATTTATGGAATCCAAAATCCAAAATCCAAAATCTAAAATCGAGGGAAGGTGTAGAGACTAGTAAGCCACCGCCTAAAGGTACAAAACCTATGGTGAAGGTATAGTCCGGAGAGTGGGGAAACTCACACAAATCTGAAGCGCTAGGCCGCCGGTTCGAATCTGGCCAGTCCCGTTAAAAAGTTAAATGAAGTTAGTAGATAGTGGTGAGTTGTTAGTAGATAGTAGTTGGTAGGTAAAGTACCGATTCACTAAGTCTTTTCCCCTACTTCTGTCAGAACGCATAGCTTCACGCCCCTACTAACAACTGTAAGGGCGCAAAACCTTACGCCCAACTAGCAACTGTAAGGGCGTAATGCCTTGCGTCCCTACTAACAACTAACCTTTTTTCAAAGAAAAACTTTTGTTCAAACAGTCACTCTTTGATAGAACCTTGAGCAAGCCACCATTGAAAGCTATTTCTTCTCGGTTTATGCTATTAGCCCTACCAGTGATGCTTTGGTGGGGTTACAAAGAAATGCAAAGCCAATTTGCGCGACCCCAAGCTATTTTAGTGTTGGGTGGTTCAACATCAAAGTTAGAGCGAGAGAAATTTACAGCAGATCTGGCTCGCCAAAACCCACACTTACCTATTTGGATTACTGGAGGTAGCCCACCAACGATCACCAAAAGAGTATTTAGAAAAGCTGGAATCGATCCGAAGCGTTTGCATTTAGACTATAGGGCGCAAAATACAGTAGAAAACTTTACAACGCTTGTTGATGATTTAGAAAAAAGAGGGATTAAGAGCGTCTATCTCGTAACTTCAGACTACCACATGCGTCGCGCCCGTGTTATAGGCAAAATTATTTTAGGTAGTCGGGGCATTAATATTAAACCAGTGTCAGTTCCTTCTAGAACATCTCCCGAACCAATTGAAAAATCTATTCGCGATGGGGTAAGAGCAATTGTTTGGATAGCAACTGGTTATGCAGGGAGTGAAGAACTTCAAAAATACAAGCAGTGAAATATCAATTCACAAAATAACTTCATTTTGTAGTATGGGGTATCTTTACTCGATACTTCTTAAGGACGGGTAAGGATACCCATCCCACAAAAGATTTTGGGATATTTCTTATTTGAAATTCCTCAGATAAAAACCTATGCTGCTATCTTCTCTTGCACCAGGACAAATGGTTGTACGATTAGAGTATTAAATCGTTTTTCTTGTTGCATATTCCATTCTCCTACCTGAGTGGCAGAAGGTTTAGCAATCAAGGCTTCATCAATCCAGACTTGCACTTCGGAAACGCGATCGCTAGCTATTGCGACTCCCACATCTAACAAGTCAAGTCCTTCTGCAACGACAATTACTGCATCGCGTTGTACGTGAGGAATTAGCCATGACCACTCGGCTTCATCCAAATTTTCTGTTAACTCTGCTCTCAAATCTTGATTGGTCATTTGACTAAACCTCTGACTTCATTTCATCAATTTCAAATAAAGAAACTATAACACCAGCGATAGGAATAGAAATAAAAATTCCTAACAATCCGGCAACTTTAGCACCTACAAGTAAAGCAAAAAATACCACAACAGGGTTTAGGTTGAGCGCTCCTTGCATAATTCTAGGTGAAATTAAGTTATCTTGTATTTGTTGAAGAATAATACAAGCAACTAGTACTTTAAGAGCTAGCCAAACACTTTGAGAGAAGACAATAAGTGTAATCACACTGACTCCTAATGTAGCTCCTATACCAGGTATAATATCAAGCAATCCAACTACAACTGATAGTATTAATGCAAAAGGTACATTAAGGACTAGAAATACAAGGAAAGAGCAAGATGTCAGAAACAATGTCAAGATTAACTGACCGCGAAAAAAACCTAAAAAATTACGTTTTATGATACGTGTAAATCTATCTCGCCTTCTTGGCGGTACTCCTTTTATAATAAATTGCCAAAGTTTTTCTCCGTCAAGCAGCATAAAAAAAGCAACAACGGCAATTAAGATAAAAGTTACAAAGTTAGTAATGAAGCTTTGAAAAATATTCAAGCTTGTAACAAGCATGGATATAGCTTGGTTTCGCAGCTGTTCTTCTATAGCACTTAAATCAATTTGTAAATTCCGACTGCGAAGAAACTCCTCTAGGCGATCGACTAAGGGGACCAAAGAGTTCAAAAAAGCAGTGACGCTATCAATTAATTGTTGTCCTTGAGATAAAACAGTTAAACCAACTGTAATCGTCAAAGCACTCAGAACAACAAGACTCAGTAAGAAAATGACAACAACTGCTATGCTATGAGGTAAAAAATGCCTCAGCCATTGTACGGGATAGCTAAGTAAAAAGGCTAGAATCGCAGCAAATGAGAAAATAACAATGACTGATTCAAAGTAACCCAGAAGTTGTACAATTGCCCAGCCAGATGCTACTAGAAGTAAAAAACGAACTAGCGCCAGATTATTCAGGCGGTTCCAAAAATCACTGGCATCAAAACCGCTCATATATAGGTTTGGAAAGCTTTGTAAAATCTCCTATTAGACTGACATAACTCAAGCAACAATTGCCACTTCCTTTAAGCAGATTTCCGATCGCTCAAACAGAAAATATGTAGGATGCTCAATGCCCACTGTTAGGCATAAATGGTAGGCATTGCCAACCTTACAAGTTAGAAAAATACCAAATACCCCTCAACGTCCTAAATCGTGAAGGGTATTAATTGCTGCTGCACACTGTTTTGTAATAGCTTCCAATTCTTCTTTATCAGTTGAACTAGGAGCATTAATTAACTCGCCAATTCTTACCGTGACTGGAACCGGGCGAGGAGTTATCGCTCCTTTTTGCTCAATAGCCTGAGTACCCCACAAACATACAGGTAAAAGAGGCGCTTTTGCCTTAGCAGCAATCAGTGCAGCACCTCGCTTTGGATCTGTGATACGTCCATCAGGGGTACGAGTGCCTTGTAAAAAAACGCCTACAGCCCACCCCTCATCCAAATATTTTAAGGCAGCGCGAATGGCAGTGCGATCGGCACTACCCCGGCTGACTGGATAAGCCCCATACAACTCAATAGCTTGTTTTAAAATTGGGATTTTAAAAAGTTCTTCCTTTGCCATGTAAGCGACAGGACGGCGCATATAGTTAGAAACAAGTGGCGGATCGTAGTTACTGGCGTGATTGCTTACCACCACAAGTGGTCCGCTTTGAGGAACGTTTTCAGCACCATAGACTCGCCCTCGAAAGTAGACTCGGAGCATGGGGCTAACAACTGACCACTTAAAGGCGTAGTAAAGTAAGAGACTGGCAAATGGTTCGCGGTTTCGAGACATAGGGTCATGGTGAGTGGTTGGTGGTTAGTGGTTAGTAGTTGACAACTAACCATTAACCACTCACTAAGTCAGCTGTAGAACGGATATTTTCTAAAATTAAACCAGAGCAAGTGCGTTTAATCAGACCAGTCAGGACATTACCAGGTCCAATTTCCACAACTCGCTCAACTCCATTATCAGGCAATGCCAGGGCAATTTCTCTCCACCGCACTCCACCTGTCATTTGTTGCCTTAAACGTTGTTTTAAAACATCTGCATCAGCAGATGGAACAGGATCGACATTTGATAAAACTGGTATTTTTGCTGGTTGAAACTTTACGGAATCAAGCGCGTGTTGGAACTCAGCTGCAACTTCTGCCATCAAAGGTGAATGAAACGCACCAGAAACATTTAGGGGTAATGCGCGTTTTGCCTTGACTTGGGACATAACTGCTTGAACAGCTTCTGGAGTACCAGAAATAACAACCTGTGTGGGGCTGTTGTCATTTGCTAGAACTACATCAGGATTTTCAGAGATCGCCTGTTCCAGTTTTTCTCGGTCAAAATTTATTAATGCTGCCATCATACCACCTGCAGCACTATCCATGAGTTCTGCCCGATGTTTTACCAAGCGCAATCCAGCTGACCACTCGAAGACACCCGCCACATAAAGAGCGATATATTCTCCCAAACTGTGACCTGCCAATAAATCCGGGCTGTATTTTTCTTGCAAAATGTCAGCAAGTATGCTTTCTACCACGTACAAACAAGGTTGAGTGTAGAGGGTGCGAGATAGCTTTTCCTCGTGTGTTTGGCAAATTTCAATGACAGACCAACCCAAGATACTTTCTGCTTGGGCAAACTTTTCTTTTGCAGATGGTAAATCCAGTAAATCCATTCCCATGCCCAAGGATTGAGAACCTTGACCGGGAAATACCCATACGGTTTTTGTCATTTAATCATCAAATTGGTGGTTAGTGGTTGGTGGTTGGTGGTTAGTGGTTAGTCGTTAATTGCTCTCCTCATTAGTTGCGGTTAACAACTGACTGCGAACTACTAACCACTAACTAATACACATTTACCGCCCCCATCGAAAGATAGCGGCACCCCAAGTGAGACCGGCTCCAAAACCGGAGGCGGCTATAATGTCACTGGGTTTGATTTTCCCTTGTCGTACTGCTTCGTTTAAAGCTAGAGGAATAGAAGCAGCAGAAGTATTACCGTAGTTAGCAAGATTGCTAAGAACTTTTTCTGGTGGAATGTTCATGCGATTGGCAACAGCATCTAGAATTCGCTGGTTTGCCTGATGCAACAAAAGCCAGTCTATGTCGTCAACGCTCAGGTCAGCACGGAATAAAGCTTTGTCAATCACTTCCGGTACTTTTTGCACGGCAAAGCGATAGACTTCTTTGCCGTTCATTGAGATCGGCGTAAAGCTTCCTTTTCCAACACTGACACCCTGAGTTAAGTCTAAATTACTACCTTGGTATGCAAGGTTAAGGCAATTATTCTGAGTCCCATCACTTCTAAGTTCAAATCCCAGCAAGCCATCTGTTTCATTGGCTTGCATCACGATTGCTCCAGCACCATCCCCAAATAACACGCACGTGCTACGGTCTTTCCAATCTACCCAACGAGAGAGGATATCTGCCCCTATCAACAGGACGTTTTGATAAACTCCGGTTCTGATATATTGGGCAGCAGTGACAAGTCCAAACACGAAACCAGAACAAGCTGCAGTCAGATCGAAAGCAACTGCCCTGGTTGCTCCGAGTGCTGCTTGAATTCTACAAGCGGTGCCAAACAAATCATCGGGGGTAGAAGTTGCCAGCAGAATCAAATCCAAGTCTTGCGGATTGATTTTAGCCATTGCGATCGCCTGATGGCTGGCAGCAACCGCCAGATCGGTTAGTGATTCATCGGGCTTCGCCAACCGACGTTGACGAATTCCCGTTCTTGTGGTAATCCAATCATCTGATGTTTCAACCAGTTCGGTTAGTGCCTGGTTATCCAAGAAAGCAGCTGGAACTGCCGAACCACTTCCTGTTATTGCTATTCCTAAATTTTGCACTCCGGCATCTCCCAAGCTATCTTTAACAGTGACCAGTAACCAGTCATTTGTCATTTGTCAAAAGGTCATTGCAAATGACTCCGGACAAATGACAAATGATATTTAGCCACTTTCTTGCTGAACGCTTTGATATTGGGACTGAATTCTTTGTAACACTTGGTTGTTGACCGCTTCTTTTGCCATACGAATTGCATTAAAAATCGAAGGTGCTTGGGAACTCCCGTGACTGATAATACAAATTCCCCCTACTCCCAAAAGCAAAGCACCCCCATGTTCGGCATGATCGACCCTCTGCTTAATCCGTCTGAGATTTGGTTTTAAAATAGCTGTACCAATTTGACCGCGCACTCCTTGGGGTAATTCTTCCCGCATAATTTGCAGCATAATCTCCCCAACGGCTTCGGCAAACTTTAACAACACGTTACCCACAAATCCGTCACAGACAATTACGTCAAAATGACCGGAGAGGACATCACGCCCTTCGGCGTTACCAATAAAAGTAATTTGCGTCTTTTCCTTTAGTAGTTGATGGGCACGTACAGCAGCATCATTGCCTTTACAGTCTTCTTCACCGATATTCAATAAACCTACTTTAGGTTCTGGAGTCCCCAAAACATACTGACTGTATATAGACCCCATGACTGCAAACTGTTCTAAGAATTTTGGACGGCAATCCACGTTTGCACCTACATCAAGAACTAGTACTGGCTTGCCTGCTACCATTGTGGGAAAAACCGCACCAATTGCGGGACGGTCAATGCCCGGTAGTCGTCCCAAGCGCAGTAAAGCTGCTGCCATTGCTGCTCCAGAGTGTCCGGCAGAAACGACAGCATCTGCTTGCTGTTTTTTCACCAAATCCATCGCCACATTGATGGAAGCCTTAGGTTTGCGCCTGATAGCGCTTAAAGGCTCCTCATCCATTGCGATCGCTTCAGAGGCACTCACGATTTCAACGTGCGCCAGATTTGTCTTTGGCGGCAGTTTGCTTTGAATTTGTTGGGGATCGCCCACCAACAGTACTTCTACACCTAATTCTTCTCGGGCTCGCAGAGCGCCTGCGACGATTTCATCAGGTGCATGATCCCCTCCCATTGCGTCAATTGCGATCCGCACGCAAGTCGATCCCATTGCTCAGAGCTTCTAAAAACCTTACAAATTTTACCAGATGCCTCTTTTGAAGTATGAAGGATAAAGGAAAAAGAACTTAAGTATTCGGTCTTAGGTCTTTGGTTATTTTCCAATCCCAGTACCCAATGCCTTTCTTTCTTGATACTTTTCTTTCCTACTTGTTTAGAGCTTCTGTCAAGCCCAACATAACACGAATTACACCCCTTACTACGACCGTGAAATTACGGCGATAACCGCGAGATGGAAACTGGGGACTTAAGGATAGGGTTATGACTGGGCAATTGCACGTGAAAAAGCTTTTCACAATCGCGATTGCCACTAATCCCCACTTTGTGGGAGTTCCGCATTTTCCAATCCCCATTGACCAAAATCAAAAAATTGCCTGATCGAGAAGTTAGCTGTGGGAAAATATCAGATAGATAAAATCGAGTCCATAGCTCAAGTGTGTAGATCCACGCGGGCAGCTTTTTAAAGAGTAGAGTAGGGTGGGATGAAGTGTGAAGTATAAATTTTTCATCCTTCATCCTTTTTCATTAAAAAGTGTAAGATGGGAACCCTAAAGATCGGAAAATACAAATGATAGGGTTCTGCTGCCTACAAAAATTGTGTTATCCAAACCACTTCCGCAATGAAACATCAGCGGTTATTATGGCTCAGTACATAGCAAGAGCAAGCAAATAGTAAATTTACGTAATCTTAACTAGCATATAGAACGAAGGAAAACGGATGCTGGAATTATTTAGTTCAGGGTTAATTTCCATTTGGCTAGAGATGGCAGGTGTACAAGTTAAACCTACAGATGTATTGGATGTACTAGCTTGGCAAAGTAGCCCTGGCTTAGTTCTTGCCCCCGATCCAAATCCATCTGGCAGTACCATTGTGCAGCAATATCTGAAGGGACTGCAAACATTAAAACTCGTCACAACACCAGAGCAAACACAACATCAAGGGATTTGGCTTCAGTCAGGACCTATCTTGATGGCTAACCATCAGGGTACAACACCTCTAAGCGCTGCTTCCTTAACTAAAATCGCTACTTCTTTAGCAGCCCTAACGACTTTTGGACCAAACCATCAATTTCAAACATTAGTCAGTACCACAGGCTCGGTCAAAAACGGAGTCTTACAAGGTGATTTAATCCTAACGAGCGGCGGAGATCCTTTATTTGTTTGGGAAGAAGCGATCGCTCTAGGTAACAGCCTCAACCAAATGGGTATCAAACGTGTCACGGGAAATTTGATAATTAATGGCAATTTTGCTATGAATTTTCAGCGCAATCCCCAGATTGCAGGTCAAATGCTCAGACAAGCGATCAATTCTGCCACCTGGTCTCGTGCTTTATCTTTCCAACATTCACTGATGCCTAAAGGGACTCTCAAACCGCAAGTGGCTGTAGCCGGACAGGTAAAATTAGCAACGCAAAATATTGCTCTGTCCCAAAATCCCCAACAAACCCTATTATTGCGTCATCGTTCGCTGCCCTTAAGACAAATCATCAAGGAAATGAACGTTTTCAGCAATAATGAAATGGCAGAAATGTTAGCAGAGGCCGTTGGGGGAGCACATATTGTACAATTAAAAGCCGCAAAACTAGCAAGAGTGCCGCAATCGGAAATTCAATTAATTAACGGTTCTGGGCTCGGACAAGAGAACCGCATTTCTCCCAGAGCTGCTTGTGCTATGTTAATGGCAATTCAAAAGGAAGCTTTTGCCCACCAACTCACTGTAGCTGATTTCTTTCCTACTGCGGGGTTTGACAATCGTGGAACACTGCATTCGAGACATCTTCCTGCAGCCACTGTCATAAAAACCGGTACTTTGAGGGATGTCAGTGCTTTAGCGGGAGTGGTACCGACACGCGATCGCGGTTTGGTTTGGTTTGCCATTATCAATCGCGGTTATACCGTACCTGCTTTTCGCGCCGGACAAGATCAACTCTTACAAACCCTTGTCAAGCAATTACAAGTCGCTCCAACCATCCCCGCGAGTTTAACTCCCCATACAGCCACCAGTACGTTACCTCAATATGGTGCAGCCAATCGGAATGAAATGGTGTATGGTGGCTAATAGCTAATAGCTAATTGCTAATTGTTCATCTTAGTATTAACCATTAGCTATTAGCTATTAGCCCTTAGCTAATTACTCTTTAACTCTTTTGGAATAATTTCTGTCACCACTTTGTCGCTTGAGTTACCACCTTTAACTTCAATCGTTTCTGTTTGAATATTACCAATTGCCTGTTGACCCTTGAAAGCTAAAGGGGGATCGATTTGTCGGTAAACAACATCACCCTGTCCTTCAACTAATTTCTTATCAAGATACCAAGTAAGATTGTTAGATTTTAGCGATTGACGGCGTTCCCCAACAGCGTAAACATCTCCTGCTAGATAAACTGTTTTTTCTTTTATCTTCATCTCTCCTCTGTTAGCTGTGACTCTCACATTTTCTTCCCTATGGAATACCTGTACGGGAGCGTTTGCGTTCACAATTTCCGTGTTTAGATTCCAAGTCATTTCATTACTAGCTACTTGTAGGGGTGGGTCTAGTAATTCTATTTGAGCATTTTTTCTAACAGTAGCAATCTTGGTTTTTAAATTAACTTCCGCAGAATCTCCTCTTCCACGGTCGGTCACTTGATTGTTTTTATAGCGGTTGATTTGCATGGGACGATCGCCTATCAGTTTTTCCTCTTTGACTTTCCAAATCAAATGCTCGGTTCGCATTTGCATAACCGGATCGACTGATTGTGCTATGACTCCCCCAGAAAAATCCACGCGCTGTTCGCGGGTTTTCACTCGTGCTTCCTGTGCTACTGCTTGAAGTTGCTTGTGAGTTCCGTGAATGTTGTTACGAACAATTAGCAAATCTTCTTTAGGTCGCCACTCCAATTCGTTACCTTGCAACACTACACCGTTGAGAGGATCTGTGGCAACAATTTTTCCTTTCAAAAAGAGTTTCTTGCCATCTTGTTCAATATCTGCTTGCTGTGCTTGTACTTGATATACTACTTTACCGTCTTGATACAGTTCCCCGTAAGGGCTTTCCGCTTCACCAATTTGCTTATCTTTTGTATATTTTGCTTGTTTGGCAATCACTTTCCAAATAGGTCGTCCCAGCTCATCTGCTTGCAGTAGGGAAACACCAATAAAAGTCAAGTTACTTTCTTTAGCATTTGATGGAGGGTTCTGGATGGGGGGTTTGTTGACCACGTTAGACTCTCCTCCCCCACAGGCGGATAGGCTAATTGTTATGAGCCAAAGGAGGAAGAGAAAGATGGGGGGATTCAAGGTCCCCACCGGGGATAGCGGGGAAGTGAGGGAGTGAGGGAGTGAGGGAGTGAGGGAGTGAGGGAGAAAATTCCCCCTGGTCTCCCTTGTCCCCCTTGTCTCACTTTGTCTATTGTCTTTTTGATTCATTACTGCTCTTGAATTTCCAAGTGAGTGTCACTCTCTCTAGGTTCTTCCAAAAAACCCATACCTGCTGATAATGGTCGGTAAGGATAACTTTGGCGCGGTGTTTTTTGAATATCTTCTTTGACTGCTTCTAAATCAATATAGCGATCGCTCACATTAATTAAGCTATCACTCGTCATCGATCGCAAGCTCACTACTTCTACTCTTACACCACGGTAACTCACAGAATTCACTGCATATGCCAGATCCCCATCCCCACTGACCAGCACTGCTGTATCATATGAGTCTACGAGAGCCATCATATCCACAGCTATTTCTACATCTAAGTTAGCTTTTTTCGAGCCATCCGGTAGCTGTACTAAATCTTTAGCAATGACTCTGTAACCGTTCCGTCGCATCCACAATAAAAAACCTTGTTGCTTTTCGTTAGTTCTGTCTACTCCGGTATAGAAAAAAGCCCGCAGGAGTCTAGAACCTCCTGTTAGTCTCGATAGAAGTTTTGTGTAATCAATTTCAATTCCCAGTTGTAGTGCAGCATAAAATAAATTTGAGCCATCTATAAATATAGCTACACGACCCCGATTTTCCAAAACTTGTTCCGGTGTGAATATTGAGTCGTTTTCCAAATTATTCAACATTGTTGTCATACCTCTTTTTTATCCAATGTAATAATTGATACTTAATTTTCCAGATATCAAGATAGAGTGGTTTATGATAATTGTTCAGGACTAATAAATTTAGTCCCGACAAATTAGAAAAAGAAACTTGAAACAATTAATTGTTTTTAGGTAGTTCTATGCGCTTAAAGATCGGTTGTGGTTCACCCAGCTTTTGTTGGGCTGAGAGTACACCCCATGTTCCATGAATTGAAAAAGGAGCCGCTATTGAAGTTTTTATTTGTTCGTTAAAATCTATTCCAAAGCCCAGTTGCTGGTATATATCGCTACTAATACTTGGAATAATAGGAGATAGAAGATAGGCAGCTAGTCTCACTGATTCAAGGACTGCATAAAGCACTTGTTCTACTGCTTGTTGCTGCCCTTGTTTATATAACGACCAAGGAGCTTGTTCATCAATAAACTTATTGCTAGCTTGCACTAGCAGAAGTACAGCCTCGCAAGCTTGATTGAAAGCAAGTGATTCATAAGCCTTGCGGACTTGTTCTCCAAGATGCAAACCGATGGATTTCAACGGATGATCTGACGATATATCATCATTCGCTACTGGCGGAAGATTTCCGGCACAGTATTTCTTCACCATATTCAAAGTGCGGTTTAACAAATTACCTAAATCATTGGCTAAATCTGCATTTAGAATATTAATGAATCTACTTTCATTAAAGTCGCCATCCTTGCCGAATTCGATTTCCTTAAGAAAGTAATAACGAACTGCATCACTACCATAACGCTCAACCAGTGCCACCGGATCGAGAGTGTTACCCAAAGATTTACCCATTTTCTGACCGTCTTTAGTCAAAAAACCGTGTCCAAAGACTTTCTCCGGTAAAGGCAAACCCCCTGACATGAGCATTGCAGGCCAATATACTGCATGAAATCGCAGAATATCTTTACCAATCAGATGTAAATTTATCGGCCACCATTTGGCTGTAGCATTCTCTAAAGTTGGTTCATCTTCGGGTTCTAGCAGTGCAGTTACGTAACCCAATAAAGCATCAAACCAGACATAAAGGGTATGTTTGGGGTCAGATGGTACTGGAAAACCCCAGTCCACATTAATACGTGAAATCGAGAAGTCCTGCAAACCACCCTCGACAAAATTCAGAACTTCTTTTCGCCGACTTTCCGGTTGGATAAAATCCGGTTGGGATTCGTAAAGTGCTTGTAATTGAGTTTGATATTTGGATAAGCGGAAGAAATAGTTTTGCTCATCCCGCCACTCCACCTCTTTGTTTGTATGAATGGGACAGCGGTGACCCTCTAACAATTCTCGCTCTTCTTTAAATTCCTCACAAGATACGCAGTACCAACCTTTTTGTTGTCCTTGGTAAATGTCACCCGAATTCCATACTCTCTGGAAAAACTCTTTAACAATGACTTCGTGGCGAGGAGAGGTTGTCCGAATAAAGCGATCGTACTGAATATCGAGCAATTTCCACAAAGAAACAAACCCAAGAGACATTTCATCGGAAAAGCGTTGGGGCTCAAGCCCTTTGCTTTCTGCTGTCCGCTGAATTTTTTGTCCGTGTTCGTCTGTACCTGTAATCAGCAAAGCACGATGCCCCAGCAGTCTCTGAAATCTTACCACCGTATCTGCTGCCATCGTTGTGTAAGCACTGCCAATGTGAGGTAAATCGTTTACATAGTACAACGGTGTTGTGAGTGCAAACGTCTTTTCTGTTTTATTTACTTGATTCATGCAGAGTAAAAAGGAGTTGTTAAAAATATGTTTTGTTTTCTATCTTACTTCTTTAGGCAAAACCACGTAATTATATTACATAACTACTATTTTTTCAAGCCACATTTTAATATTAGCAAATCTCTTAAGTTCTAAAGTGATTCACCAGTAGCTCCAGGCAAACAACGGATACCAAGGATGGTTGAAAAAGCGATTGGCTGTTGGCAGTTGGGAATTGACTTCCCAGTCCTGATGTCTCCAATACTCAATCTTTATTTTCAAATCAGCTATAAACTCAATAAATTTCTCTAAAAAAAAGAGAATCTTTACTGAGAATTAATAGAAAATTTTTATGCAATTTTCAAGTACTAGATATGCAAACTCACGTCTTCATAAGGATTTTCCTTTGTGCATATTGATATGACATTTCTACCTTAAGGCAGTCGTCCTTCTCAGTTAAGAAATGTAAAATTACAGTCAAGATAAGCTGCAAAAAGTAAAAAGATGAAGAGCCCCCTTGAGATTTCTCGTTGGTTACTGGCGGCACTATCAACTAAAATATTTCGCTACTATGAGGATCGCATTCCTCAAGACGCCAGTGTGTTAGTAGTGAGCAATCACCGCAGCTTTATGGATGCACCTCTTTTGATGGCAGCCCTATCAAGCCCAATCCGCTTTGCCTGTCATCACTACATGGGACAAGTCCCGATCATGAGGGAGATTGTGACGGGTCAATTAGGGTGCTTTCCACTAGAAGCCAATCAACAGCGTCAGCAAAGCTTTTTTCATCAGGCACAAATTCTGTTACAGTCAAAGCAATTGGTAGGAGTGTTTCCTGAAGGTACAGAACCGATGGTGAAATTTACCCAACCCAATAGTATAGGGGAATTTCAGAGAGGTTTTGCCCATTTGGCATTGCGATCGCAAGTACCGGATTTAGCCGTTTTGCCAATTGCCATAGCTTCCCTTGAAGAAGTTAATACATCTGCTGTACCCCTGAGATTACTCAGTTTGTTCGATCCTTCAGAACCTTTATTTAATCAATCGGGTTGGCATCCTTTGGTTACCTATCGTCGAGTTGCCGTACTGATCGGTCAACCTTATTGGATTAACTCACCTCAGAAAGAAAAATATCAAGGGAAAAAAGCAAAAACTGTAGTGACAGAATTGACGGAACACTGCCATTCTGAAATTACTCAATTATTACGTGAAGGTTCTTATTAGAATCAAAAGTTCTTTGTCAAACGAGCGCTGACCATCGACCAATGACCAGTCCCAAAGTAGAACTCAAACCTTGCTTCCTAACTCCCAAACGGCTACAGCCAGCATTGCCGTTGTTTGTTTATTTACCAGGTATGGATGGAACAGGTCAGCTTTTGCGCTCGCAAACAGCGGGATTAGAAGCGGGCTTTGATGTCCGGTGTTTGGCAATTCCAAGAGATGATTTAACAAGTTGGGATGCTCTGAGTGACAACGTCTTGGACTTAATTCATGCAGAATTGGAAAAAAGTGCCTGTCGAGAAGTGTACTTGTGTGGAGAGTCCTTTGGAGGTTGTCTAGCGCAGAAAGTTGCTCTAAAAGCACCCAAACTCTTTAAAAGAATTGTTCTTATTAACTCCGCAAGTGCCTTTCATCTGCGACCGTTGTTAAGTTGGGCATCTCAACTGACATCCCTAGTTCCATCATGTCTTTACGATCTCGGTGGATTGGTCTTGTTACCGTTCTTAGCTAATTTGCCACGTATTTCCCGAACTGACAGACACGAACTTGTCAAAACCATACGCTATGTACCGCCACAAACCGTCCTGTGGAGAATTTCCTTACTTAGAGAATTTTCTATTGATGAAGCTCAACTACGCAGTCTCACTCAACCCGTTTTAGTCATCGCTGGTTCTCAAGATAAACTTTTGCCCTCCCTAGAAGAAGCAACACGTTTAACAAACCTTTTACCCAATGCCAAAATGTTAGTGCTTCCGAATTGCGGACACGCCTGCTTGTTAGAAGCAGATATTAACCTTTATGAAATTATGAGGGAGCAAAATTTTTTATCCCCCAGTGTTCCAATGGTTGAAGCGCATTAGAATATGGTACTGACAAAAGTTTATGCATAAAACAGAGTCGTGCAGCTATAAGTTAGTTTTTAATTTCTCTAGAACAGAAATGTTGAACAGCAACATAAATATTACGAACAAAATAGAGCAGAATTGGAAAAAAGAGGTGTTGTTATTGGTTCAATGGATTGACTCATTTCCTCTCGAGCAATGAGTCTCTCTCTTACCTGAGTGACTAACAATGTAAGAAAGTTGTCAAAAATTCCAGGCTTAATCTTAGAAAACTGGGTTGCTTGAGAAAGTATTTTCCCCTTCTGGAGAGAAGCCAAAGTTACCATAGCTTTGCTACAACCATCAATAGTCTCTAGAATCGGGAAAGTTGTGAAAAATGGCAGACAAAAAACAACAAAGCCACCCCCCTACGAACGATAAAGAAGATAAACCATCTTTACTAGAATCCGTTGCTGAAACACTAGGGTGTGCTGTAGGTACAGCTGTAGGAGTAGGTGCTGCGGCGAGCAGTGTCGCTGTAGAAGCAAGCAAAGCAGTTGCAGAAACAGCTGCTGAAGTAGGAGAAGCCGCAGTCAAACAAACACATAATTTGATCGAGCAAGCAACCCATACAGCCGGACAAGTCGCAAATTATCTTGGTGAAAACTGGCTGATTAGAAAACTATCAGGTGTTTTAAATCTCAATTGGCTACTTGGCGCATCTGACAATGTAAATTTGGAAAAAGCAGCAGCAGCAGTTAAAAAATTACAGCTAGAACACCCCAACGAATCACCCAGCCAAATTTCTCATCGCATTATGGTTGAGAAAGCAGCAATGGCTGGGGGAATTGGATTGGCAACTAGTGTTTTGCCAGGATTTGCGGCGGCACTTTTAGCAATTGATTTAGCAGCCACTACAGAATTACAATCGGAAATGGTTTATCAAATTGCAGCTGCCTATGGATTAGATTTAAAAGACCCCGCTCGTAAAGGTGAAGTGCTGGCAATTTTTGGTTTAGCTTTGGGTGGCGGTCGTCTGTTAAAGACTGCAGGTTTGGGTTTGCTTAGAAATGTTCCTTTTGCCGGAGCCGTTATTGGTGCTAGTTCTAATGCAACGATGATTTATTCATTAGGGTATGCGGCTTGCCGATTTTATGAAACAAAGATAGATATATCCAAATCCCTCTCTTCGGAGGAAACGCTTGCAGAATTAAAGCAAGAAAGTGAGAATTATCTGGAAAAAGCCATCGCCCAAGAAGCTGTCATGGATCAAATCTTAGTTCACATGATTCTTGCTAGCTATCCAGAAAAAAATTGGGAAGAAATTTTGCCAGAGTTGCAAGCTTTACATTTGAGCCCTAACTCATTAGAAACTATTGCTCAAAATATTAAATCACCACAATCTTTAGATACCCTCACCAATCAACTTAATAGAGATTTTGCCATACCTGTTTTGGCTCAATGTTACAGAATTGCTCGCAGTCAAAATGAGATAACATCTACCGAACAAAATATCATCAATGCAATTGCTAGTAAATTTAATATTGATGTTAATAGGATCAAGTCTTTAGTTGATAGTGGTGTTGGTCAGTAGGTTGGATTGAAATGAAACCCAACAAATGCTTGTCAATGTTGGGTGAAAATATGTTGGAAATTTACAAGATACCCGACTTCTTGAAGAAGCCGGGTATCTTGTTCTTGTAAAAATTTAATTCTTTTTTTAAAAAATCTATCTCAAGTCTGTTAAATAAGTGTTGCCAACAGCCTTAAGGTAGATTTTAGCAAGAGTTGGCTTGCTTTTGTTTGATTTATACAACGTTTAAAATGAGGTTTTCTCTATACTATATTGGCAAACATAATTTGAAAATTGAGGTGAAGGCTCGTGACTAACTTCACCACGACAAGAATAATCTCAAAAGTTACAAGCGCCATTACTGTTGTCGTCGGCTGTATTGTGCTGATTGGTTGGACACTCGATATTACCCTGCTTAAGAGTGTTTTCCCTGGATTTGTCACTATGAAAGCAAATACAGCGATCGCTTTTTTATTGGCTGGAGTCTCGCTGTGGCTGTTTGTGTTGGAAGAACAAAGGAGAAAATATAGCTTTTTTGCTCGTTTAATAGCGATCGCACTCTCACTAATTGGTTGGCTGACTCTGTGTCAATATATATTTGGGTGGAATTTAAGAATTGACGAACTGCTGTTTAAAGACTTGCCCGAAGCTACAGACACTTCTCATCCCGGAAGAATGGGGGCAAACACTGCCCTCAATTTTGTGTTAGTAGGTGCTGCACTGTGGTTGTTGGGGCAAAGGACAAATCGCAGTGATTGCTTAGCTCAAGGTTTAAGCATAGTTGTTGTCTTAATATCTCTCCAAGTAATAGTGGGCTATATCTATGGAGTGAGAAACTTTTACCATTTAGGCGTTTATACTACCTCAATGGCGTTACATACGGCACTAACTTTTGAGGTGCTTTGTGTGGGAGTGTTGTATATTCGTCCGAATACCGGTTTTATGCGGACAATTACTAGTGAATTCAATGGCGGTGCGATCGCTCGTTTGTGGATACCAACTATTTTGATTCTGCCCCCGATAGTGGGGTGGTTCATTAATGTGGGACAAACGGCTAACAGATATGATGCGGCTTTTGGCATATCGCTACTTGTCGTTTTACTAGACGCAATTTTTTTAGGATTAATTTGGCAAAATGCCAAGTTTCTTAATAAGTTAGATAGCACCCGTCACAAAGCAGAAAAGGCGCTGCGAGAGAGCGAAGAAAGCTATCGTTTGCTGGTTGAGAACGTTCCTCAATTAGTTTGGACTAGCCAACCTGATGGCTTTATAGAGTACTTCAATCAGCGTTGGCTGGACTACACTGGTTTGCAACTTCATCAAACTTTAGGATGGAATTGGCAACAGGTGGTTCATCCTGAAGATTTACCATCAGCCCTTGAGAGTTGGACAACCGGACTCAGGACAGGAAACCGAGTAGAAGCGCAGTATCGTCTCTTACGTTTTGATGGGGTTTACCGCTGGCATGTAGTACAAGCTGTACCACTATGCGACAGCAGAGGAAATGTTACTAAGTGGTTTGGAACTTGTACGGATATTGACGATCGCATACAAGCAGAAGTTGCCTTGCGTAAAAGCGAATCCCGATTGCGGTTCTTTGTGGAATCAGATTCGATCGGCATTATCAGTGCTGATATGCACGGACATCTGAAGGAGGTCAACGATGCATTTTTAAGCATAATTGGCTATACTCGCAAAGACTTTCTTACAGAAAGGCTGGATTTGAAAGACCTTACACCATCAGAGTTTTTCTCCTTAGATGAAGCAGCGCTAGCCGAAGCAAGGGTGAAAGGAAACTCTAGCCCTTATGAAAAAGCTTACATCCGAAAGGATGGCACTCGCGTTTCAGTGTTAGTTGGCTGCACTATAGTTGGAGAACAGCAGGAAGAAGCCATCTCATTTGTTCTCAATATTAGCGAACTCAAGAGAACACAAGCAGCCTTAACAGAAAGCGAAAAACGCTTTCGCCATGTCACAGATACTGCTCCGGTGATGGTTTGGATGTCCGGTACAGATAAACTTTGTCACTACTTTAACAAGCCTTGGTTGGATTTTACCGGACGAACAATGGAGATGGAATTAGGCAATGCTTGGTTAGAAGGCGTACATCCTGACGATCTTCAGCATTGCTGGGAAACTTATGTGAGTGCATTTGATGCGCGTCTGACTTTCCAAATGGAATACCGCCTCAGAAGATTTGATGGGCAATACCGTTGGCTTTTAGATATTGGTGTACCGAGATTTACGCCAGAAGGTGAGTTTTTAGGTTACATCGGGTCTTGTATAGATATAGAAGACCGCAAACAAGTGGAAGCCCAAATGCGGCAAATCAACGAAACTCTGGAAGAAAGAGTCAAACAACGCACTGCTCAGCTAGAATCTGCCAATAGGGAGCTTGAATCGTTCTCTTATTCAGTTTCTCATGACTTAAGAGCACCATTGAGGCACATCACCGGATTCGTTGACTTGTTGCAAAAACGGCTCCTAAGAACATCGCTCGATGAAACGAGTCAACGTTACCTTGACATTATCACCGAAGCTACCAAACAAGCAGGGAAATTGATTGATGATTTGTTAACTTTTTCCCGTGTGGGGCGTTCTGAAATGCGGTATACCAACGTAGATATGAATTTACTCTTACGGGAGGTACAACGCGATTTATTGCTAGAAACGAAAAACCGTAAGATTTCTTGGCAAATAGAATCACTACCCCAAGTACATGGTGACCCTTCAATGTTAAGACTAGTTCTCCGTAACTTGTTAGAAAATGCCATTAAATATAGCAAAACTCGTTCCTTGGCAGAAATTACTGTAGGCAGTACCTCTGAGGAACAAGAAGTGGTATTCTTCGTGCGAGATAACGGTGTTGGTTTTGATATGCGATATGTTCACAAATTATTTGGAGTTTTTCAACGCTTGCACAGCGAGCCTCAGTTTGAGGGTACGGGTGTAGGATTGGCAAACGTCCAGCGTATCGTCTACCGACACGGTGGGCGTGTCTGGGCTGAAAGTGAAATAGACAAGGTCACAACCTTTTATTTTGCGCTACCAAGGGGGCTTGGAGTAGCGAGTGGAGAGTAGAGAGCGAACAATGGAACTAAAGCGCATTCTCCTAGTAGAAGACAGCATTAACGACGTTGAGTTAATCCTGACTTCACTGGCAGAAAACCATTTGGGTAATGAAGTTGTTGTTGTCAGAGACGGTGAAGAAGCATTGGATTACTTATACCGCCGTGGCTTGTATCGATTGCGGCGCGAAGGTCATCCTGTTGTGGTACTATTGGATCTTAAGCTACCAAAAATTGATGGATTAGAAGTTTTGACACAACTCAAAGCCGATCCAGAGTTGCGAGTAGTACCAGTAGTTGTGCTGACTTCCTCACGCGAAGAGCAAGATCTAACTCGCTGTTATGAACTAGGCACAAATGCTTACGTTGTTAAGCCTATTGATTTTCACGAATTTGTTGAAGTCATTAGAGGGTTAGGATTATTTTGGGCAATCATTAATGAGCCGCCTCCAGGTTCCATACCTCCGGCACGCAGTACTCACGGATTTGCAGGAACATAACAATGTCTGGTCTCAGGTTTCTCTTGCTGGAAGATAGCTTGTTGGATACTGAACTTATCTACGCCGTCTTAACTGAAGGCGGAATTTCTTGTGAATTGGTTCAGGTAAAGACAGAAGCTGAATTCCAGAAAGCACTTGAAGAAGATAGTTTTGACCTGATTCTTTCAGATTACTCCTTACCTGCATTTGATGGCATTTCAGCTTTGGAGATGGCACGTCGTTTGGTGCCCGATGTACCTTTCATCTTTGTAACCGCAACAATGGGAGAAGAGGTAGCAATTGAAACTCTCAAAAGCGGTGCAACTGACTATGTACTCAAGCAACGGTTGGAACGTGTTGTACCTTCAGTTAGGCGGGCTATGCGAGAAGCTGAAGAACGCCGCGCCCGCAAACAAGCAGAAGCTGAATTAAAACAGCAAAAAGAAGAATTGGAAAGGGCAAACCGCATCAAAGATGAGTTTTTGGCAGTACTTTCTCATGAATTGCGATCGCCCCTCAATGCCATTCTCGGGTGGTCAAAAATTCTGCGAACCCGAGAAATCAATGAAGCAACTCTTGCCCGCGCCCTAGAAACGATTGAGCGCAACGCCAAGCTACAAACTCAACTTATTGAGGATTTATTGGATGTCTCTCGCATTATTCGCGGTAAATTAACCCTGCGTGCTCAACCCACAAACTTAATTCCCGCAATTGAAGCTGCAATTGATACCATGCGTTTGGCAGCTCAGGCGAAAGCTATCGATCTCAAGTTTTCTATTTTAGATTCAGAATTAGAGAACCAAAGCGAATTTGCAACAAGTAGATCGCACAAGACTCAAATTACAGACAGACAACCCCAATCCCTACCCAATGCTTTAACAGAAGAAACGTCTACAGTCACTCTTATCCCACAAGCAACGCAGTGGCATGGCAAGTCAAAATTCCTTGTCTTGGGTGACCCCAATCGTTTGCAGCAAATCGTTTGGAATCTCCTCTCCAATGCAATCAAGTTTACAACTCAGGGGGGACAGGTGGAAGTCATGCTGGAAAGAGTGGGGGACAAGGGGGACACCCAATCCCCAGGATATGCCCGAATTACAGTCAAGGATACAGGTATAGGTATTCCTTCTAAGTTTCTACCTTACGTGTTTGATTCTTTTCGGCAAGCAGATGGTTCTACCACTCGCAAACATGGTGGTTTGGGGTTGGGTTTGGCAATTGTGCGTCACTTGATAGAACTTCATGGCGGAACTGTAACTGCAAGCAGTCCGGGAGAAGGACAGGGGGCAACATTTACAGTAAAACTGCCAATTCTTGAAGGGAGTAGAAGTAAAATTCCCCTCTCCCCTACAGATACCCCATGGCTTGTCTCGACAACCCACTCCCTTCCCCTAACAGGAGTGAGAGTTTTAGTCGTTGATGATGAGAGGGATTCTCGCGATTTTATAGTCTATGCTTTAGAAGACTGTGGTGCGATCGCAGCTGGGGCAACCTCTGCTGATTCAGCATTGGAAATGCTAGCATCTTTCCATCCAGATGTGCTAGTAAGCGACATTGGTATGCCGGAAACAGACGGTTATAGCTTAATTCGCCAAATTAGAAATCAGCCAAGCGAAAAGGGAGGACAAATCCCGGCTATTGCGCTAACAGCTTATGCCGGGGACCGGGATCGGCAAGAAGCGTTAGCTGCGGGTTTCCAAAAACACCTCTCAAAACCAGTTATGCCGGATGAACTTGCCAATGTGGTTGCAGAATTAGTTAATGGCTAATGGTGAGTCCAGCGCTGCAGGCGGGTTTCCCACGCCCTGGCGGCTGGCGAACCCGAAGGGCTGATGGCTAATAAAAAATTAACAATTAGCAATTAGCAATTAGCAATTAGCGATTCACAATTTTACGTAATACTGGTACAAGAACTATTACAAAGAATACACAAAATGGAGATTCGAGGGAGTAATACCCCACTTTTAGAGTGGGTTGGCGACGGTTTAGCGATTGGATTATTTGAAGATGCAGTAGAACTGACAGGGGAACTAGCCACTTTAGATGAAAAGTTGGCTGGTAGTATCAAAGAATTGATTGCCGAAGAAGAATTTAAAGGCAAACAAGGTAGCAGCTCTTCTATCCGAGTTGGCAGCCAAAGCCCAGTTCGTAAAGTGATTGTTGTTGGCTTGGGAAAACCCGAAGCTTTAAAACTGGAAACTCTTAGAAGGGCGGCGGCGGCGGCAGCAAGGACAGCTAAAAAGCAGAAATGCAAAACTTTGGCAATTCATCTGCCAATTTTTAATAATGACAAAGCACAAACCGCTCAAGCGATCGCCGAAGGAGTTCAACTAGCATTATATCAAGACAATCGCTTTAAATCTGAGCCAGAGGATAAAAGCCCGCAAATTGAACAGGTGGATTTATTGGGGCTTGGAGGACAGGAAGCGGCTATTACCCGTGCCAATCAAATCGCTTCTGGTGTCTTTTTAGCACGGCAGTTAGTTGCAGCACCAGCTAACTCTGTTACACCAATTACTATGGCAGAAACGGCTACACAAATTGCTTCCGAACACGGTTTGCAGCTAGAAATTTTAGAGCAGGAAGACTGTGAAAAGTTGAATATGGGTGCTTTTTTGGGAGTGGCAAAAGCTTCTGACTTGCCACCTAAATTTATTCACCTCACTTACAAACCAGAAGGTACGCCAAGACGCAAGCTAGCGATTATAGGAAAAGGTTTAACCTTTGACTCTGGCGGACTTAACATCAAAGGTGCTGGTAGTGGCATTGAGACCATGAAGATTGACATGGGTGGTGCTGCAGCGACTCTAGGCGCTGCTAAAGCCATCGGTCAACTCAAGCCAGATGTAGAAGTGCATTTTATTTCTGCTGTCACTGAAAATATGATCAGCGGTCATGCAATGCATCCCGGTGACATCCTCACGGCTTCCAACGGTAAGACGATAGAGGTAAACAATACCGATGCCGAAGGACGTTTGACTTTAGCAGATGCTTTAGTCTTTGCTGATAAATTAGGCGTGGATGCAATTATCGATCTTGCAACCCTTACAGGGGCTTGTGTTGTAGCCTTAGGAGAAGACATTGCCGGTTTATTTACGCCTGATGATGCTTTGGCTACCCAGTTAGAAAAAGCTTCAGAAGTTTCAGGGGAAAAGATTTGGCGATTGCCAATGGAAGAGAAGTACTTTGAAGGGCTGAAATCCGGTATTGCTGATATGAAAAACACGGGTCCGCGTGCTGGTGGTTCCATCACTGCTGCTTTATTCCTCAAGCAGTTTGTGAAAGATACAGCTGCTTGGGCACACTTAGATGTAGCAGGTCCCGTTTGGGCTGACAAAGAAAACGGCTACAACGGACCGGGTGCAACTGGCTTTGGTGTTCGTACTCTCGTTAATTGGGTATTGAGCGAAGTGTAATAGTTTCACTCTTGTGGGGCGGGCGTCTGTCCCACAAGGGTGTTCCTAAAAAATTACATAATTGGTGGCTGCTATTCTTGTAAGGTGGTTTTGAGAAGACGCCGTGCAGTTTGGTTTAAGCTTTCTGCTAGCTGTTAGTGTTGCTGCCAATTAATGTAGAGCGGATGATTTTGGGAAAGGAGTCATTAATTATGAAAGGAGGGAGCAAGTATCAACCACTTTTTGAATACCTGCAAAACAGCGATCGCACAGAAATCACCCTGACTTTTGCAGAAATTGAGACGTTAATGAGTAACAGTTTACCAGAAACAGCACGAACCCAACGGCGTTGGTGGGGAAATCGCAGCAAAGGCGCATTACAAGCTTCCGCTTGGATGAACGCAGGATACGTTGTTGGAGAAATTGACTTAGAAACAGAACGTGTAACGTTTCGCAAGCCTAGTAGTGGCTACAAAGTTCAATCTGTGACAGACACTACAAAGTGGAATAGCGATTCAATTAAAGCATTACGTTTGAAGATGGGGTTGACACAATCAGAATTGGCTGAGGAATTAGGTGTCCGCCAACAAACCGTTAGCGAGTGGGAAACTGGAATATATGAACCAACTCGTGCTACATCAAAACACTTGAATCTGGTAGCTGAGAAAGCTGGATTTAAGTACAAAACAGAAAAATGAACAAATATACTATTAAAGTATTGACAAGATTACACGTTAGCGTGTAAATTGATAGAAGCTGATAACAAAGCTTTTGCTTTTTCCATGCAGTAAAAGGTCGTGTTGGCAGCTAACTTGCGTTGAAATCTACGTCGTATTATGGTGGGGTATTATCCACCATAGACGATTTTTGTTGAACTTACAGTAGATTGCAAATAAATGAGGTATAGATTGCTGTAAGGGCGCAAGGCATTGCGCCCCTACCTATCAAAAAGATAGCGGGAGCGTGAGAACCCCTACCTTTTAAGGAGGGGATGAAACGCGACCCGCAGGACTTTAGTCCGACGTTTCTCCTACTTTCCTCGTTGATTTTCAATATAATTTTTAACTACCTCAGTGCTGACCTGACCTGTTGACGCTACAAAATAAGTCGGAGTCCACAAAGCAGGTAGTTTTTTTAATTCTGGAAATTCTTTTCTTAAGTGGTGCGATGCTCGACCTTTTACCCATCTAGCAATATCAGCAGGTGACTCATGGGTAGGAGTGTTGACAAAGAAGTGTACATGGTCGGATTGTATTTCCAGAGCAATCAGTTTCCATCCATGCTCAGTAACGAGTTCAAAGATAATCTCTTGTAATCTGTGCGCTAGATCTCCTGTTAATACTGGCTTACGGCGTTTTGGAACAAACACAAAATGATAGTTAATAGACGATATGGAGTTTTCAGTCCGTCTGTATTCGTAGTCTTCTTGCAAACTTTGCTTATGCCGGGGAACCCGTCCACCGCAAGTTTGCGCTTCTTGAGAAAGTTTTGCCATTCCTTGAATGTTTGTTGACGCTAGTTGTAGTAGCAATGATAATTAACAACAGGAGGTGATGACAAGTTGTACAGAACAATACCAATTAAAGCAAGATTTACTGATGAAGAGTTAGCCTTTTGGATTAATCAGTGCGAACACGCTAACAGTCTGATTAATTCAGCAATTTATCACACTAAGCAAACTCATTACAGTCGGTTAGAACAACAAGGTGATGCATTCACAACTTACTGGCGCGCTGACGAATTACGCTACGGGTGGAAGACGTACAAGTGCAGCACGACTTACCCTGAATTAGATAAAGTTCTCAAAGACAGTCCACATTACAAAGCAATGGCTGCACAGTCAGCGCAGCAAACGCTAAAAACAGTAGGGGAGTCAATCACCAGTTACAACGGATTAGTGAAAAAATATTATCAAGGCGACGTTGATAGACCTTCGTTGCCAAGATATAGAAAACGTGGTGGTCTTGCTGCTGTCACATTTCCAAGACAAGCACTTACTTACAAAGATGGTTGTTTCAAACCTTCCATCAGTAAAGAAACAAAACCTCATTTACTAACGGAGATTGCTTTAGCGATACCAGAATTTATTGATTCAGATTGGGTTAAGGAAGTAACAGTACGTCCTTATCTTGGTGAAGTGTGGATCGATTGGGTGATTGATGATGGTAAACAACCAATTGATGTTAACCCTCACCTTGATTACACCCAAGCTTGGTCATTTGACCACGGTGGTACAAACTGGCTAACAGGTGTTTCGACCCGTGGAAAAAGTTTAATTATTGATGGTCGTAAGCTTAAGGCAATGAACCAAGGTTATTCCCGTTTGGTTGCCAAGTACAAGCAAGGTAAATCAGATTTCTACTGGAATAGCAACCTAGACCGAGTGCAACGCCAGCGCAATAATCAAATGCGTGATGCTGTTAACAAGGCAGCAAGATTCATTGTTAACCAGTGCCTTAACGATCGCGTTGGGAACCTTGTTGTCGGTTGGAACGATGGTCAAAAAAGTGGTTCCAGTATGGGGAAGCGTGGTAATCAGAACTTTGTGCTCATTCCCACAGGACGATTGATTGAACGATTAAAGCAACTTTGCCCAGAATACGGAATACAGTTAACAATTACTGAGGAAGCATACACTTCTAAAGCGTCTTACCTAGATGACGATAGCCTCTACAAGCATGGTGAAAAACCCACAGGATGGAAACCGTCAGGTCAAAGGGTAAAGCGCGGATTGTACAAAACTTTTCAAGGATGGCTAATCAATGCGGATTGCAATGGTGCAGCTAATATAGCCAAAAAAGTAGCCACACAGCTAGGCTTGAACCTGGTCGAGGTGGGTAGGGGAGCCTTGACACTCCCAAGACGAGTTGATTTGTTTAAGGGATTATCCAAATCATTTCGTATACGTTGCGGAGTGGGTCTATAAGACCCCGTAGCAACAACAGTTTAGAATCCCCCGTGTTTCCAACCGGGGGAGATGTCAATTACTGTGTACTTCAGTTACCTGACAAATAGCGTTTATTTCCTTTCTGGATGGTCTTTCTCCTCTTGAGATGGAGTACCCATGTGGTTAATTGTTGCAATCAGCTGATACATTCTCCCTAAATCTCTTTGGTTGAAGTACAAAACAAGGCGAGGTAGATTGAAGGTTTCATCCTGTGCTTCTTGAGGTAATGCTTGGCTCTTTTCTATCCGTCCCTTAACTAAAATGTCACCAAACTTAGCATTGAGTTGTTCGACTTCAGCATCAGATAATTCTGATTTAAGACGGATAACTAAGCGATCGCTCACATAACGGCTGGAGTGATACACTTGGTAAAAGCCAGTGATTGCGTTACACGCCACATCCAAATCGTCTGTTACCGTATAAAGACTGGGATCGTCAGGGCTCACCAAACCTTTTTTTACCAGCTGTTCGTTGATGTATTCGCTCCAAGATCGCCAGTAATCGCCTCCAGGAAAGTCGATTAAAACCACCGGTACCGGACCAAATTTTCCTGTCTGACTCAAAGTCATGCATTCAAAAGCTTCGTCTTGAGTGCCAAAACCACCGGGAAATAGGGCAATGGCATCGCTTTCTTTCAGCAGAAATAGCTTGCGGGTAAAAAAATACTTAAAGTGAATGAGTTTTGGATCTCCCTCAATAACTGGGTTTGCTGTTTGCTCAAAGGGTAACTGAATGTTTAGACCAAAAGAATTTTCTCTTCCGGCACCTTCATTCCCAGCTTGCATGATTCCACCACCGCCACCCGTCATCACCATGAACCCCAGTTGAGAAACACAGCGAGCAAAATCATAAGCCATGCGGTATTCCGGGCTTTCTGAGGATAAACGTGCCGAACCAAAGATCGTGACTTTCCGAACGTGTCGGTAAGCATAAAAAAGCTCAAAACCACGTTCCATATCAGCTAGGGCAGCTGATAAGATTTTCCAATCTAGGCGATCGATTTCACTCTTTGCCAAACGCACTATGGTAGATAGTGCCTGTGTGACATACTGCCGATTTTTTGATGTCGGTAAGTGTTCAAATAATTCAGCGATAGCTGCCTGGAGAGAATCCAATGTGTCTAACGACTCAGATGAGGTCATGAGAAGTTTCGCCAAAATGGCTTTAATTCTAGATTAATTTAATGTGGAATCAAAAATATAGCAATCCTAAATTATTCCTAAGAAATTTATGATGGCTTCGGCGAATATAATTCGTCACTGTGCAAACAAAGTACACCTACGTGGACTTTATTAAAATAATCCACAGAGTTAAGCTTCGCCTGTATAGCTGGGATTTTTAATTGCTAGATAATGAATTAAATTTTACCTCTATCTTAGCCAGATTTATTAAGTATTTTCTCACAGTTCAACTAGGATTGCTATAGTTTCTATTTACTTTAATTTAAAGGTGATGGAAACAGCTACTGCCAGTCCTGACAGAAGAAACCACACAAGAAATAATAAGTGTTGATTTTGCCGCAAATGCAGTATAATATACAGAATTGAAAAAGCGCCTCCAGCTACCATAGTGTCGGCGCTTATATGAAAACATAATAAAAATTACGGGCTTCGTAAGTTTTAACGAGAGGTGCAGTATATTGCAACCTCTCTAGCTTATTGGCGTAAATTTAGTTTATGTTTGAGAACGCGAAGTTCTCTCAATAGACCTGTTGTTGCTAGCGCCTTAAAGATATTTCTCCAAAGTGTTAGCTAATGTAGTTTTAGGAACAGCACCGACGACCATATCAACTTTTTGCCCACCCTTAAAAATCATAAGCGTGGGAATGCTGCGGATGCCATATTGACTTGCAACATTAGGATTTTCATCGGTATTGACTTTGACTACCTTCAATTGACCTTCGTATTGGTTGGCAATCTCATCTACAACAGGAGCAACCATGCGACAGGGTCCGCACCAAGGGGCCCAAAAATCAACTAGAACAGGAACCTCGCTATCTAGGACTTCCTGTTTAAAGGTAGAGTCTGTAACTTGTGCGGCTGCTGACATGCCTAAAGACCTTTGCCTATCTTATGTTTGAGTTTGCTGAAAATTCTACCATAGCAAAAACCTCTGCAATGGAATGTGCTGTGTACTTTTGCTTAGTAGTAGTAAAACTTCATCCTAAAGTCGCATAAGGAACCGCCCGAACGGTAGTCCGGGCGGAGTGTGGTGTGAGGAGTGAACGGAAACATGCGTCTCCGCTATTTCTATTCTAGGCGACATATGAGATTTTTCCAGATGTAGTTTGAAATTTGGTTAGTAGTTAGCGATCGGCTGTATAGTACATATGTACTAAGATCCAACAACTAACTACTAAAAACTAACAACTATCTACTTACCCATACCCAGTTGCTGGGCTTTCTGATACACCTTACCTTCAGTTAACAGGGAAGGAGCAATGACCACATCGACTTGTTGCATTTCTTTAATATTTTTGGCTCCCAAGGTACCCATGCTAGTCTTTAGTGCCCCTAAAAGATTGTGAGTCCCATCATCCAATTGTGCGGGTCCTCGGAGAATCTGCTCTAAACTACCTGTAGTACCGACTTTAATGCGCGTACCGCGAGGGAGGACTGGGCTGGGTGTTGCCATTCCCCAATGATATCCACGCCCTGGAGCTTCAGCCGCTCTGGCGAAGGGAGATCCAATCATCACTCCATCAGCACCGCAGGCAATGCATTTACAGATGTCGCCACCAGTGATTAAACCGCCATCAGCTATCACAGGTACATACTTGCCTGTTTCTTGATAGTAATCGTCACGCGCAGCCGCACAGTCTGCTACTGCAGTTGCTTGAGGAATACCTACACCTAAAACACCGCGAGAAGTACAAGCAGCTCCAGGACCAATTCCCACCAGCACAGCAGCGGCTCCTGCTTTCATCAAATTGAGGGTAACATCGTAAGTGACACAATTCCCCAAAATGACAGGTATTGGCATTTCCTGGCAGAATTTAGCCAAGTCTAGCGGAACAATTGAATCGGGAGACAGGTGTGCAGTTGAAACAACTGTTGCTTGCACAAAAAAGAGATCTGCTCCTGCTTGAGCAACAACAGAACCGTATTTGCTAGCCCCTGCAGGTGTAGCACTTACAGCGGCAATTCCCCCTTGTTCTTTGATTTCCTTGATTCGTTGTTCTATAAGTTCTGGTTTAATGGGTTCGGCATACAATTCTTGCATTAAAGGAACAAATTCCTCTTTACCAACCGAAGCAATGCGGTCTAAAATTGGCTCTGGATCTGCGTAGCGAGTTTGGATGCCTTCCAAATTGAGGACTCCCAATGCTCCTAGCTGTGACAAACGCACAGCCATGCGGACATCCACTACGCCATCCATGGCACTAGCAATAATCGGGATTTCTCGCTTAATATTGCCAATGCTCCAGCTTGTGTCTGCCAAACTGGGATCGAGTGTTCTCCTACCAGGAACAAGTGCAATTTCATCGATACCGTAGGCTCTGCGAGCTACCTTTCCCCGCCCAATTTGAATGTCCACGCTCTTTATGTTCCCAAATCTATTTAAGCTAGGGTATCAAAATTACAGGGGAGTTGCAGAGATTTTTCTCTCAGTCAGTTTTGTAAACTAAATATTACAAAAATATTACAAAATCGGGTATCTCGTACTCCACTACACCTCTATTTGAGCCACAATAGAGTTGTTACTACTTATTTTTCATTCAGATTCCCAACCCTTGATTCAATCTGAAACGTTAGAACTACTCGAATGGTCTCGCCTCTGCCAGCATTTGTCTACCTTCGCAGCGACAAAGTTGGGAGTTATTGCTGCACGTCATTTAACAATTCCTGAGTCTCAAGCCCAAAGCGAACAGTTATTAGCTCAAACTAAAGAAGTCTACGAACTGGAAAGCCGTTTGAATGCAGGGCTTTCATTTGATGGAATTCAAGATATTGGCGATTCTCTAGAACGCGCTGAACTGCAAGGAATTTTGGCAGGGGACGAACTACTGGCTATTGCCACAACTTTAGCAGGCTCCAGAAATTTACGTCGTGTTATCGACAACCATCCAGATTTGTTGATACTTAACGAACTTGTAGCCGATTTACGAACTTACCCAGAATTAGAACAAGAAATTCACCGATGTATTGATGAAAGAGGACAGGTTGCTGACCGAGCTAGCCAAAAACTTGATGAAATTCGTATTTCCTTAAGGCAATTACGCGGTCAGATTATCCAAAAGCTGCAAAATATTATTCAAGCAAAATCAAGTGCGGTTCAGGAACAGGTGATTACACAAAGGGGCGATCGCTTTGTGATCCCTGTAAAAGCACCCCAGAAAGATGCCATACCAGGAATAGTTCACGATACCTCAAGCAGTGGCGCAACATTGTACGTAGAACCAAATTCTGTAGTGCCACTAGGCAACCAACTGCGACAATTACTGAGAAGAGAACAAGTAGAAGAAGAAGCGATTCGCCGCAATCTAACTCAACAGGTAGCAGCAGTCAAACCAGACTTAGAAAAGCTTTTGGCGATCGCCACCACCTTAGACCTCGCTGTTGCCAAATCGCGCTATAGTTTCTGGCTCAAAGCCAATCCTCCCCGCTTTATCGATTTCCAGGAAAAAGAAAGCATTACTTTGCGGCGGTTACACCATCCACTTCTAGTTTGGCAGCACCAACACGAACAGGGCCATCCTGTCATTCCAGTTGATTTGTTAATTCAGCCGCAAATTCGGGTAGTTACTATCACAGGACCAAATACAGGTGGTAAAACAGTCACCCTAAAAACTCTGGGCTTGGCTGCATTGATGGCAAAAGTCGGTTTGTTTGTACCTGCTCGCGAACCAGTAGAAATACCTTGGTTTGAACAGATACTGGCAGATATTGGAGACGAACAATCGCTGCAACAAAACTTATCTACTTTTTCAGGGCATATCCGCCGTATTAGTAGGGTTTTAGAAGCGTTGGATGAGGACACGGGGGATAAGGAAGACAAGGGAGACACGGAAGACGCGGAGGAATCCTCCCTCACTCCCTCACTCCCTCACTCTCCTTCTCCCAATTCCCTAGTCTTATTAGATGAAGTAGGTGCGGGAACAGACCCAGCAGAAGGAAGTGCTTTAGCGATCGCGTTGCTACAATATTTGGCTGACAATGCACTGCTAACGATCGCCACCACTCACTTTGGGGAACTCAAAGCGCTGAAATACCAAGATGAACGGTTTGAAAATGCTTCTGTAGAATTCGACGAAAGTACGCTTTCACCAACTTACCGCCTTCTTTGGGGTATACCGGGACGTTCTAATGCTTTGGCGATCGCCCGTCGCTTGGGATTAAAACAAGAAGTTGTGGAACGAGCAAAAACACAACTTGGGGGCGCAACCGACGAAGTTAACCAAGTTATTGCTGGCTTGGAAGCACAACGCCGCCGTCAGGAAACTAAAGCCGCTCAAGCACAAGATTTGTTACAACAAGCAGAACGTTTGTACAAAGAAGTCTCTGACAAAGCAAGGAATCTAGAGGAAAGAGAACAAGCATTGCGTGTTTCACAAGAGGTAGCAGTTAAAGAAGCCATTGCTCAAGCAAGAAGTGAAATTGCTCAAGTCATTCGCCGCTTGCAACAAGGAAAGCCTACAGCGCAAGATGCCCAGCAAGCAACAAATGTATTGAGTGAAATTGCTGAGAAATACACAAGCCCACCACCACCAAAACCCAAAGTAGGATTTATTCCTAAAGTAGGCGATCGCATCCGCATACCTAAGTTAGGGCAAACAGCAGAAGTATTAACCGCTCCCAATCCTGACGGGGAGTTAACAGTTCGCTTTGGGATCATGAAGATGACGGTGAAATTGGAAGACCTAGAATCCCTCAACGGTCAAAAAGCCGAACCAGTCTCTAAACCCAAACCAGCACCAGCACCAGCACCAGCCCCGCAACCAGCCCCAGCCATTCGTACATCTAAAAATACAGTCGATATACGCGGACGCAGGGTTCCTGATGCGGAAATTATTTTAGACAAAGCCATTTCAGAAGCTAGCGGACCGCTCTGGATTATTCACGGACATGGTACGGGTAAGTTGCGACAGGGAGTTCATGCCTTTTTGCAACAGCACCCACAAGTTAGCCGTTATGAGGCTGCAGAGCAAGCTGATGGAGGCACTGGGGTAACAGTAGCTTATATTGGTTAGTGGTTAGTTATTCGTCCTAGATTGGACTCCGCAGTTATCAAGATAAATTAATTGTTTATCAAAAAAAATTAATTTATCTTATAGCTTTGTGAAAACAGTTTTTCGTCATAGAGTAAAACAAAGACATTTGCTGTTGTCCACTAGTGATAGAAGCTGTAGCTGTCGTTGCAGCATATCCTGTAAGGAAACCATTCTGAGTTAAAAAAAGTCTGGTTTCAAAATGGGTAACAGCAACAGCCCCTACCAGCCCGATCACCTATGCTGAAAGTTATGCACACTGCCGCCAATTCACCCACCCCAAATTCGCAGTGGGAGGATTTAATCAAAATTGGTGCCCCGAACTCAGTTCACTGGGATAATATCAAAACCCAGCTGGATTTGGTGCTGTTGGCGCTAGAAACATTAACTGGCATTGGCTCAGAGGCAATGCTACAAGCGGCAGTTCAATTGGATTTAGAGTCAAGAGTACCAGACCGAGTGGCGTTGTGGCGACTGAGACAGTCAAATCCACTGCGTAAAGGTCAAGGAGGGCGAAAAAAACTAGACGTAGAAGAAGCTAGAGCACTTGTTTTGATTATTTGTTACTTAGCAAAACAGCACCAAGAGTTGATCCGCCGTGCTGTTGGGCTATTAGAACAAATGGCGGAAAACAATCGCGAACCACATCAGGCTGCTTTACTGGGAGATTACATCGATGCTTTCTGCAACACCTACCAAGAACGGATGGAGGAAGACGAAACAATCTCCACAGATGAACTTACCCACCTGGCTTTAAAACTTCTTATAGATGTACTTTTTTATAGTAGTCCCGGTGGGCATCGCCGTCTCTGGCTTGCACTCATCGACCGTTCCACAAAATTTTAGATTTGAGATTTCAGATTTGAAAAGTCACGCATCCAAAATCTAAAATCAAAAATTCAAAATAACTTGCTTGCAGTTACTGCCATGCCTGTATCAAATCCTACAATTCGTCGGTATACACCACCTACTTGTACTTTAGAAATCTTAGCGCAAAGCTCGGCTTTATCAAGGTGGATGGGTAAATCTGTTCTGAAGCAGCTTCGCTTTGAGCTTCGCTTTGACGATCCGCAACTTCCAGACGAAAAGAAAGTTGCCATTAGAGGCGATAGCGAGCAACTTGACGCTTTGTGTGTAGCAGTCACAAACTACGTTCAAGAATTCTTACAGATGTCTCCTGAAAGCTTCTGGGCAAATTTCTCATCAATAAGAGATATCAGCCAAGCATCAGATGAAACACTAGTGCCAGATTTGACGACTTCTTCAACGGCAACTACCACAATCGACCCTTTAAGCGATAAGCCGGGTACGGCTTACGCCAAAGGCGAACGCGTGCCTAGAGGAGATATATACTTACAACCAAATAGCCATTTAAAACACAGTTTGTTTCTCGGGTCTCTGGCAAATCCAACATCTGGTGGAGTTGTTGAGTTAAGTTTACTGCAATTGTTCGACTTGGCAACGGCATTGGATGAGTACTCGACTGATGTCATGGCACTCCCAGACCTCAATTCTCGTTCTAGAGTCTCTCCCATTCCTGTTTGGGCTCCTGTTGCTGCAGTCTTGGTCATAGGTGTAGGTTTGGCACCCATAACTTTGCAGTATGCAAATCGTCTCAGACAAGAGCAGCAAACGGCTGGAAAATCGACTTCCTCATCACAAACAATTGCCTTACAAGATTCTCCGCCATCAAATCTATCATCGCCTCTACCGACACTTAGCCCTTCAAACAATAATCTAATAACGCAGCCACTACCAACTTTTGGTGCGAACTTTCCATTACCTCCGTCTGGAGAAGCCCCATCAGCTCAAACATTCCCAGTCTTACCACCAACTCCTCCACCATCTTCCCAACCTCAAAAACCTTCCATATCGCTAGCATCCCCCACATCTACCTTCCCAACTGCTAATGGGGCTGCTCCTAACGTTGCGATTTTGCCCAAAGGGAGTTTACCATCCTCAAAGACATCACTTGCCGTACCAAGTACAATTCCCCCTCTTGCGTCCTCTCCACAAAACACTGCGTCTTTGAATAAAACCCCCAGCGAAAGAATTACTCTTCAACCAAATGCAAAACAAAGCGCTCTAACATCAGCCTCCAGAGGTAACATACCTGCTTTATCATCCGAGTTTAAGAATCCACCGAGCTTGGGCAATCCAGAACTTGGATCTCCTTCAAATATCCCTGCAGTTCCCGCACCTCTACCTAACATACCTTCTAACTTATCCAGTGCTAGAGGAGTTCCACCACTCAATGCTACGACACCGAGTGATACTGATGCACTGATTGCTAGATTGCGTCAAGGTCGCAAACCTAACAATACACCTACTGAGTTAGCAGCTAATAGTACAAACGATAGGTTGTTTGATACATTACAAGTTTCAGAAGCAAGAGAGTTTTTGACACAGCGATGGGAACCACCTAGTGGTTTGAAGCAAGCGATCGAGTACAGTTTAGTGGTAGGTGTAGACGGTTCCATAGAAAGAATCATGCCTTTAGGAAAAGCCGCGAGGGATTTTGTTGACCGTACCGGAATGCCTCTCATTGGCGAACCTTTTGTATCTCCTAGCAAGAACGGACAAGCTGTGAGAATTCGAGCAGTTTTTAGTCCTGATGGCAAGGTACAAACTTTTCCTGAAAAAGATTGAGAACTCGATCGGTATTAGCACCAATAGCATTGAATGTAACAGTCAATACAATGGCGGTCAAATTAACGTGCTTAATCTTTGGGTGTAGGGTCCATACAAGAATTGATGGGGCTAAAGTCGAAAGGCTGCTTTCGCAACACGAGGCTCTTAAGTAAAAAATTTACCAGCCAAAATCCCACATGGTATAACACCATAACAATAACGTATAAAAACACTTCATAAATAAGAGGACTGGTATTACCAGTCCTCTATATGTAAGCAGGAAGTTATACAATTAATAACTAGATTTTTTTCTTTTGAGCTTTTGCTTCTTGCGTCGCTGTTGAGAAGAAACAACAGCCTGGTCTATCGGATAACCAATAAGAGGAATCACTTGATATTTTCGCTCATCCTCTAGTTTTCTGAGTTTTGTGTAATCAACCCAGTGAATGCAATCAACCGGACAGGTATCGATCGCTTCCTGAATTACGTCTTCTGGGTCTCCATCTTGACGCATAACACGAGAACGCCCGTAATCTTCTTCTATATAAAACGTATTACGGGCAACGTGAGCGCAGTGCTTGCAGCCAATACAGGTAATTTCATCAACGTATACTCCTTTTTGCCGGAGCACACCCCCTAACTCTGGTTCAAAACCGGAACGTTCTGGGTCATCTCGTAAAAAACCCCCCAATTCTGGCTCTAAACCAGAACGATGCTCCTCCCCTTGTTCCGGTGAAAGGAAATCGGACATCAAGAACTCCAGCGTTGTACGAGTAGGCGGATTGAACCATCTTCATTCTTTTGCTGTTCGGCAACTTGAAATCCAGCACGAGCCGTTTCTTTCACAACTGTGTGGTACGCATAGCGCTGTGTCACTTTACGTAGAAACCCTTCTACGGTTAAGTTTTGTTGCCAGTACTGTAGATCGGCAACCAGCTCGTATTCTTGACCATTCCATCTAAAACCGATGTCATAACCGTTATCTTGTTCGATGGTAATTTCGGCATTCTGCTTTTGACCGCGATATCCACGGACTTCACGTGGACCCTGTTTCCAGTCTAGCCCCAACTCTGATAAAGCATCTTTCAAAGATTCAACGTTACGGATTTGGGTTTTAATTTGGCTAAAATGTGACATGGTGGTTGTAACTCGATGAAACTAAACTTTGTATGAAAACTTACCAATCGCTGAAAGCGCTCTGTGTATTCGCTACACTAGTTTCCTGTACCTTAGTAGCAAAGTGTTCCGATGTTGGCTCTTGACTTAGTACCTGTCCCAGCTGAGCCTCTATGGCTTTTGTAACTTCCGCACAGGAAGAACCCACTATGCCAGTGACCTTTTCTTGTACCCGACCGTCTGGATAAATTATGAATTCTAATGTTTCCATGCTTTATAGCCAACCAAAACACTAAGCTTGGACAGTAATACTGTAGAAAGCAGCTACTGAAGTAGCTCTTTGGGACAGCGTTTTCCCTTAGCTACAAATTTGCCACTTTGTTAACTAATGTTCCATCTCTCAAAATATATATCTCAGAAAGTTAACAAAAATTATTATGTTTGTAAGTCTTTACCTCTGATATTTGTTAGTTTCCCTTAACCTTATCAAATAGTCAAGCTTCAAAATTCTATTTGTACTGAATGTGCCACAAATCTTAAAAACAAGCAGTAGCAGCATCTAAAGGTCTCAAAAGCTGAAAAATTATTGAAAAATTTTATCATTACCATTAAAGCTGAATTATTAAAGACTCCTTAGGCTGTATGAGCCGAAATAAGGAGTGTACGGTAAGCTTGATATCTATCGCAACAAGTGTATTGACCATGAATCCACAACAGGTAAAAGGTTCTACCTCTTTCGCAGGTGCAATCCGCGTAGGCGTACTGGGTTTTGGCGGACTGGGGCAAGCAGCAGCCCGCGTACTTGCTCCAAAACGTGAAATGATTTTAGTGGCAGCAGCAGATAACAAAGGTTTTGCTTGTGCCACTGAAGGGTTAGACGCTCAAGCTTGTATTGCAAAATACCAAACCCAGGGGTCAGTAGGTTATCTAGAACCTTATGGAACTCTGACAAATCGCAGTATTGAGGATTTGCTGGACAAAGCAGAGATTGTAGACGGATATTTTTTGGCTTTACCTAACTTACCCAATAACTTTATTCCCTCTGTTGCCAAGCAGTTTATTAATTCTGGTTGGCGTGGGGTACTGGTAGATGCCATCAAGCGCACGAGTGCCGTTGAACAACTTTTAGACATGAAAGAAGAACTGCAAGCTGCAGGAATAACTTACATGACAGGGTGTGGAGCAACACCAGGGCTGTTAACAGCCGCAGCAGCAATAGCCGCCCAAAGCTACGCCGAAATTCATAGGGTGGAAATTACCTTTGGTGTGGGAATTGCGAACTGGGAAGCTTACCGCGCTACTATTCGTGAGGATATTGCCCACATGAGCGGTTTTGATGTAGAAACTGCTAGGGCAATGACGGACGCAGAAGTAGAAGCCCTTTTGGATAAGACTCATGGTGTGCTGACATTAGAAAATATGGAACACGCCGATGATGTGATGTTGGAGTTGGCGGGAATTGTGGATCGCGATCGCGTTACAGTGGGTGGTATAGTAGACACCCGAAATCCCAAAAAGCCCATCAGTACAAATGTCAAGATTACGGGTCGTACATTTGAAGGGAAAATTTCTACCCACACTTTTACTTTGGGAGATGAAACCAGCATGGCTGCTAACGTCTGTGGTCCTGCCTTTGGGTATCTAAAAGCTGGTATTGAATTGCATCGGCGTGGAATTCACGGCATATTTACTGCTGCTGAAATTATGCCCAAGTTTGTTAAATAATCGAGCAGGGGGCATGGGGTCTTGGGCATTAGTTTTTTTAATACCTGTCCCTTGTCTCTTGTGTCCCTACCCCCAACCCCTAAGTTTCTGCAGATAAACCATCTGAAGATAGGTTTCCTATTGTGCTTTCCTCAAATAATAGTTCCGGTGTAGAAATTACAACAAAAGGAAGATAAGCACCCGCAAAACCTCTTTTAATCCGTTCTGATGTCTCGGGAAATAAAACAAACAATGGATATACAGTGTTTGTACCTTCACTCAAAATATGTTTGTAACGGGCGGGCATCAGCCATTCATAGTCTTTATCCAAATAAACTTGCGTTTGTCGCCAGCGTCCCAACATATCGGAAAAATCTTCGTGAGGACGATGAATAAAAATCAAGATTTCAGGTCCAGTTTTAATTTTCCATTCAGGATCGCACATCAAGATAGCGACATCACAGGGTAGGCGAATTGCTTCAGCTATCGTGGCTTCCCTACGAAGATGGACAACAGGTAATGGAATTGCAATAACGCTTTCATCCGGACGTCGCAAGCTTGGAATCATTTCTAGATAGGGGCGGTGTTGCTTTAGCAGTGCGATCGCAGCCACAGTATTGCTATACTCCGCCAAACACGCTTCATAATGTGATTTTTGTACAGGCATAGGAATGATGAATTATAAATTATGAATTATGAATGATGAATTATGAATTGAATGGTGTAAAATTTATCATTCATAATTCATCATTCGTTTAGCCCAGCTTTTCAAAGACTGCAAATAGAGGTAAATACATCGACATCAAAATAGTACCTACCATACCGCCTAAAACCACAATCATAATTGGTTCTAAAATGCTCGTTAATGCTTTTACTGCTTGCTCAACCTCATCTTCATAAAAATCGGCAATTTTCATCAACATTCCATCTAATTCACCTGTTTCCTCTCCAATACTAATCATTTGAATTGCCATAAGAGGAAAAACTTTTTCTTTTTGCAAAGCGATACTAATCATACCGCCTTGTTGGATTTCCATTTTTGCAGCATCAATGGCATTAGCAACAACCTGGTTTCCCGATGTATCTCGCACAATTTCTAAAGATGTCAGAATGGGTACACCCGAACGAGTCAAAGCACCAAAAGTTCGGCTAAAGCGAGCAACAGAAGATTTTTGAATTAAGTCACCAAGCAAAGGCATTTTCAGTGAAAGGCGGTCAATAGTTTCGCGACCAACTCTAGTTTTGTAATACTGTTTATAGGCAATCTGAAAACCTACAACAACACCAACGACAATTATCATCCGCCAGCTTCGGAAGGTTTCACTACAAAACATCATGAATTGGGTTAGAGGCGGTAATGTTGTTCCTAATTCCTCAAAAATCTTAGCAAAAATTGGAATCAAAAAAACTGTCATCCCTACAAAGATAGTAATTGCTATGAAGCTAACAGCAACGGGATAAGCCATTGCTGATTTAATTTGGTTTTGTAATCGTGCAACATCTTCTAACAACTTGGCTAAACGATTCAAGACTTCATCCAAAACACCACCGACTTCGCCAGCCTGGATCATGCTGACATATAAACCGTCGAAGCAATCAGGATATTTACGCATTGCGTCTGAAAGGTTAACACCATTTTGAACTTCAGCGCTAATACCTACAAGAGCTTGTTTAAGTTTAGGGTTACTACATTGTTCGGCTAAGACCCCTAAACTTCTAACAATTGCTACGCCTGCATTGACCAATGCAGCAAGCTGACGTGAAAAAACAGCTTTATCCTTAACAGAAACGCTAGTGAATTTTGTTGAAAGTTGTTTGATATCAAAACCTTGGGCTTGTTTTTTAAGGTCTTGAACGACATAACCCTGTTGTCTTAAAGAAGTCCGGGCGTCAGCCAAGGTATCTGCTACAACTTTTTCTGTTTTCGCTTTTCCTTGCGAATCTTTAACACGAGCAACAAATGTTGGCATAGTATAACGATATTAATTGCTAATTGTTATTGGCTAATGGCTAATAGCTAATGGCTAATGGCTCGATTAGCTATTAGCCATTAGCCATTAGCAAAATTAATGTGCTTTCACAGCTGGTTTAGCACCTGGTGTAGGTGGAGGTGGCGCACCAGGACCAATAAGGCGCTGAACTTCATCTGGCTTAGAAGTCTTAGACATTGCTGCTTCAAAAGAGATAGTTCCTGCTTTGTATAAGTCAGCTAAAACTTTTTCTAGAGTTTGCATTCCCAACTTACCTCCTGTTTGAATAGCGGAGTAAATTTGAGAAGTTTTTCCTTCTCGAATTAAGTTAGAAATAGCTGGTGTTACCACCATAATTTCTTGAGCCATCACCCGACCGTACTCACCTGGTTTGGGATTTTTCTTAGGAACTAGTGTTTGGCTGAAAACTGCTACCAAGGAGTTAGACAATTGCACTCGCACTTGAGTTTGCCTTTCATGAGGGAAAACGTCGATGATTCTATCTACCGTTTGTGCTGCGGAACTGGTGTGTAGCGTCCCAAAAACTAAGTGTCCTGTTTCTGCTGCAGAAATCGCCAAAGAAATTGTTTCCAAGTCTCGCATTTCACCAACAAGGATGATATCTGGATCTTCCCGAAGTGCTGCTCTTAAAGCATTGGCAAAACTCTTAGTATCTTCATTAAGTTGTCGTTGGTGGATCAGACTTTTAACAGGTTCATAAACAAATTCAATAGGGTCTTCTACAGTCAAAATGTGTTCTGCTTTAGTGCGATTGATTAAGTCAATACACGCTGCTAAGGTTGTGGTCTTACCAGAACCTGTAGGACCCGTAACCAAAACCAATCCTCTGGGCTTATCTACCATTTCCCGAACAACATCTGGTAAACCCAATTTTTCAAAGTTAGGAATCTTAGAACTGAGGGCTCGCAAACAAGCAGCATAGGCTCCACGTTCTTTATAAACGTTAACCCGGAAACGTGCCAATCCTTTAACACCATAAGAACAATCTAACTCCCAAGTTTGTTCTAAGGTTTTACGTTGAGTGTTATTCAACATACTAAAAATCAGTCTTTGGCACTGATCTACTGTCATTGGTTCCTCACCAATAGGAGTTAGTTTGCCACTAATACGAAAATAGGGAGGCAATCCTGCAGATAAGTGCATATCTGAACCGCCCATTTCAATCAATTGCTCCATTAAATCTTCAATCATCAATTCCATTGTTTTATTTCCTTATTGTTAGGGGACAGAAGTGAAGGGTTAGCCATTAGCCATTAGCCATTAGCCATTAGCCATCAGCCATTAGCCATCAGCCATTAGCCATCAGCCATTAGCCATCAGCCATTAGCCATTAGCCATTAGCCATTAGCTAATCCTGAAATCTAGGCGTCATACAGTATGGACAATCAAGCCATTCCGGCTGCAATCCAGCATTGCAAGTTTTACAAGTAAGACCGCTTTTGCGTTTGGCTTTTAACTCTGCTTCTAGACCCGTATCGGTGAAGGTGACTCGTTCTACTTCTTCTAAAGTGGTGGAACCTTGACGTACAAGATCTAAGCTGTAAGCGAGTAGGGTTTTCATCCCTTCTTCCACTGCGACTTCTTTAATACGTTCTGTTGGGGCTTCTTCGGTAATCAGCGCTTGCAGGCGTTCGGTCACTCGCATGACTTCATAAACACCGCAACGTCCTTTATAACCAACGCCGTTACACTCGGGACACACATGATTCTTGGATTTAGCTTCTTGAAGTTGCTCTGCTGAGAGAGTATTCGCTTTGTAAAAAGTGATACCTGCTTCTTGGCTGGCTGATAGCCCGTAGCGTGCTAGTTCCTCTACAGTGGGAGTGTAAGGAATGCGACAATTGGAGCACACACGCCGAACCAAGCGCTGTGCCAATACACCGATGAGGGAGCTAGAAACCATGAAGGATTCAATCCCCATTTCTCCCAAACGAGCGATCGCACCAGGAGCATCGTTTGTATGTAAGGTCGTGAGAACTAAGTGACCTGTTAACGCAGCCTCAATAGCAGTTTTTGCTGTTTCTTTGTCGCGCGTCTCACCCACTAGTAACACATCAGGGTCTTGCCGTAAGAAAGCTCGCAGAGCCGTTCCAAAGTCTAGCCCTTTTTCCCGAATCACTTGTACCTGAGTAATTCCGGGTAAGCTGTATTCAATTGGGTCTTCTACCGTACTGATATTAATTCCGGGAGAGTTCTTTTCTGAAAGAGCGGAATACAGGGTTGTGGTTTTACCAGAACCTGTTGGTCCGGTGACTAGAATTAGACCAAAGGGACGAGCAACCATCTCTTTGACTATATGCAGTGTATCTGGATCTGTAATCAGCTTATTCAAACCCAGTTGTGTTGAGGAGTTATCCAAAATCCGCAGTACTACCTTTTCCCCATAGCGGCTGGGCAAAGTATTGACACGAAAGTCAACCTTGCGTCCCTCAAACATGCGTCGAATTCGTCCGTCTTGAGGTAAACGTCGTTCGGCAATATCTAGATTAGAAATGATTTTGAAACGGGCTGTGACAGCAGGAATGATTTTTTTCGGCAAAGGGTCAAAAGCTTCACGCAGCACCCCATCTTTCCGAAAACGGATGCGTAAATTTTCTTCCTGGGGTTCGATGTGAATATCGGAAACCTTTTCGTGTAAGGCTTTAGCAAGAATTCTATTAACCAAATTAATGACAGGTGCATCTTCAGCCCCTTTCATTGCTGCACCCAAATCGGCTTCGCCGTCTTCGGGTGCTTCTTCCATATTGAGATTTTCTAAATTTTCTAAATCCTGATTGATATCTGTAAATTTTTCCTGCTCTATGTGCTTTTGCCGAACAGCGAGTTCATCCAAATACTGGTTAATGAGTTGTTGGTAGTCCTCTTGGGTAATTACCATGCGCTGCAACGCCAATCCCTGCGGGCGCAAGATCCGGTTTAAGTCATCGGAAGCCTCTAAGTTATCTGGTGCTACCATTGCTACCAAAACAGAGGGTGGGTTTTGGTCATCATGTTTTGCTAAAGGAACCAAGCGATGGCGACGACAAATATCAACTGGAATGAGAGTGTCGATGAGTTGACCAACAGTTGTTTGTCCAACTTGGCTAACTTCCGGATCGAGCGATTCAACACCGTATAGTATTTTGAGTTCAAATAGTTGCTGTTTTTTATACTGTCTGAGTAACTCTGGTGTTAGCTGTCTGCCTGAAATAGTTTCCAATACTTCTGTCAGGGGTCTGCCTGACTTGCGGCTTTCTATCAGCGCTTGTCTCATCTGTTCGCTGTCAACAAAGCCAGATTGCACAAGTTTGTTGCCGAAGGGCGAAAACTCAGCTCTTGTTGTAAGAGCAGTACTGCGCCTCTGTGGTGACGAGTAAGTCATAGTGTATCGTTAGTTGCGAAAACCTCTAACTAGAGTATTCCCAACCTTGAAGACAGAATTGACATCGACACTCAGTAAATTTAATACAAAAGTAAAGATTTTATCTTTAGGTTCGAGCTTAGGGAGTAAGACGTCGGGGTTAGGCAATATGCTTATTGCTCATTATTCAGAACTATGTTGTGGTTTCAGTAGTTTCTAGTAAAATGGAAGAGTTTATATAGTATTTCTACGGTAATGCTTTGTAACTATCAAACGATACAACTCTTGCAACTTAGAAAAAGCTGATAAGCTGTCGTACATAAAATTTGCACCCTTGTGACTTGGAAAAAATAAGTCAAAACCTTCCCCACTCTCCGTTTCCTCCTCTCCCTTGCGATCGATATGAGAAAATTAAAGGCGGCACAGCTTATCCAACCCGGTACTTTTTATAAAAAGTTATCGTAGAAGTAGCAGAAAATTGTACGCGTAAGGATAAATGAAGCTTAACATCCTCACTTTCATTCTATAAATTCTATTTGCGGGAGTGACTTGATACTTTATACTTCATACTTCAGGTGACCGCTTTTTGCTTCAAAAATTTATTATTAGCTGCAAGATGTAGCGATAACCGTAAAATATTGCGTCTGGAAAAAGTACACAATGGTAGACGAAAATCAACAGCAGAACAATACAAATCAGCAATCAGGTGAACTCACTGAGGAACAGCAAACAATGACCGACTCCACAGTTCAAATCAATGCCAATGACACCGGAAATGAGGTGAATCAGCAGTCAGACACTCAAACTGAGACCGTCTTAGAAACAACCGCTGCCAATCAAGACAGCAATGTGACTGCGACTGCTGAGACCACAAGCTATGAATCTAAAGCGAAAGACACTGAACTGACTCAACAAATTGAGTCTCTCAAAGCGCAGCTAGAAGAGCGCAGCACTCAGTATATGAGAATTGCGGCTGATTTTGAAAATTATCGCAAGCGCAACCAAAAAGAGAAAGAAGACTTAGAACAGCAGCTCAAGCGCAATACAATTACGGAATTACTCCCAGTTGTCGATAATTTTGAACGGGCGCGGGCACAAATTAAACCTCAGAATGATGGTGAGATGACCATTCACAAGAGCTATCAAGGTGTTTATAAGCTCTTGGTCGATTGTCTCAAACGTCTCGGAGTTTCCCCGATGCGTCCCGAGGGTCAACCCTTCGATCCAAATCTACATGAAGCAGTATTGCGGGAACCTACGGATGAATATCCTGAAGGAACAGTGTTAGAAGAGTTAGTGCGCGGATATTACTTGGGCGAGCGAGTGCTGCGTCATGCTATGGTCAAAGTCGCTGCTCCAAAGGAAGATACCCCTTCTTCTGAGGACGATCTCTCAAGTTCTGCAAATAGTTGAACAGCTATCAGCTATTTGTCCGGTGTCATTAGTCATTTAGTATTGGTTAACACCTCTTGACTAATGACAGGATTGACATAATTGACCGCAAATAGTGTATCCGCGTACATAATCAAGCCCGAAGTGCGTCAGCGCCTGACCGGTGGGAGCATATCTATAGCTAACACCGGGAATTGCTGCTCAATCCCAGGGAAATAAATACTGTGTAAAGATACCGATATTTATGAGCAAAGTTATTGGGATCGACTTAGGCACTACCAACAGTTGTGTCGCGGTTCTAGAAGGTGGTCAGCCGATTGTTATTTCTAATTCAGAAGGTGGGCGAACAACTCCCAGTATTGTGGGATTTGGAAAGGGTGGCGATCGCTTGATCGGTCAATTGGCAAAGCGTCAAGCTGTGACAAATGCTGAGAATACGATTTTTAGTATTAAGCGTTTTATTGGGCGTCGTTGGGAAGATACTGTTGCAGAACGAGAGCGTGTCCCATACAACTGTGTCAAAGGTAGAGACGAGACTGTCGATGTTCAGATTCGCGGGAGCAATTATACGCCCCAAGAAATTTCTGCCATGATCTTGCAAAAACTCAAGCAAGATGCAGAAAGCTTTTTGGGTGAATCTGTGACCCAGGCAGTAATTACAGTACCGGCGTATTTCACAGACGCTCAAAGACAAGCCACAAAAGATGCAGGTACTATCGCCGGACTTGAAGTCTTGCGGATTATCAACGAGCCGACGGCAGCTGCCTTAGCCTTTGGGTTGGACAAGCAAGACCAAGAACAATTGATTCTGGTGTTTGACTTGGGAGGTGGAACCTTCGATGTATCTATTCTACAACTTGGAGATGGGGTATTTGAAGTCAAAGCCACTTGTGGTAACAACCATTTGGGAGGCGATGATTTTGACAACTGCATAGTGCTCTGGATGGTAGAACGCTTCAAGCAGCAGGAAAGAATCGATTTGACCCAAGATAAAATGGCGTTGCAACGCCTGCGAGAAGCGGCTGAAAAGGCAAAAATTGAACTTTCAAGCATGGGTTCCACTTCCATTAATTTGCCGTTTATCACTGCTAACGAAACGGGTCCCAAGCATCTGGAAATGGAACTCACCCGCGCCAAATTTGAAGAGATGGCAACAAGTCTTATTGAAGCCACCATTGAACCAATGCTTCAGGCGCTTAAAGATGCCGAACTCAAACCTCAAGATATTGACAGAATTATTTTGGTGGGCGGTTCCACCCGCATTCCTGCGGTTCAAAACGCCCTCATGAAATTTTTTAACGGCAAAACTCCCGATCGCTCTATTAACCCCGATGAAGCAGTCGCGCTAGGGGCTGCTATCCAAGCGGGTGTTTTGGGTGGCGAAGTTGACAATCTACTTTTGCTGGATGTAACACCCCTGTCACTTGGAATTGAAACTTTGGGAGAAGTGTTTACAAAAATTATTGAACGTAACACCACAATTCCCACAAGCAAGTCTCAGATCTTTTCTACCGCAGTGGATGGACAAACCTCTGTAGAAATCCACGTCCTCCAAGGCGAACGGGCAATGGCGCGGGATAACAAGAGTTTGGGGAAATTCCTTTTGACAGGAATTCCACCTGCACCCCGTGGCGTACCCCAAATAGAGGTTGCCTTTGAAATTGATGTCAATGGTATTCTCAAAGTTTTGGCACAAGACAAAGGCACGGGGCGAGAACAAAGTATTCGGATTACCAATACAGGTGGCTTGAGTGCCAACGAAGTCGAAAGAATGCGGCAACAAGCGGAAATGTTTGCCGAAGAAGACAAAAGACGCATACAGTTGGTCGAACTTAAAAACCAAGCGGACAATTTGGTCTACAGTTATGAATCGACCATTAAAAGCAATGGCACGGTTGTTAGCGACCAAATAAAAGCCTTAGCTGATGAAAAATTGCTCCGCCTAAAAGCATTGGCTACTGACGAGAACATCTCGGTAGCGGAATTCAAAGAGTGTTTGGAAGACTTCCAGCAAACTTTGTTTAATCTTGGTGCTGAAGTATACAACCGTGCTGGGACTCCAAGTGATGACGCCTCTGAAGAATCAGAAGCGACATTGAAGTTAGAAGAACCTGTCGCCTCGGTCAGTGGAACAGCAACCCCGCAATTTAATTTTGATTTTGAAGACGAGAATACCATGCAGGCTGATTATGAAGCGATAGACTAGTAGGCGGCTAATGGCTAATGGCTAATGGCTAATTGCTGATGGCTAATTGCTACAAACCACTAGCCCTATCTCCTTACGGAGAGCTAGTTGCTGTGAGTTCGGGCTAACCCTCTTATGGCAATGAGCTTGCTAGGCACAAGGGAACTTACTGGTCTCACCGTTCGTAGCGATGAACTCACCATTAGCCCTCCGGGTATCTCCTTACGGAGACGCTATGTGCAAGGCACACGCTTCGCGATGCCGCAGGCTATGCCCGTAAGGGCTGTACGCGTTGCGAAGCTATGCCCGCAGGGCTATACGCCAGTCGCCAGGGCGCGGGAAACCCGCCTATGGCACCTTCGTGCCACGCTGCGCTATCAGCGCTGGACTCACCATTAGCCATTAGCAATTAGCCATTAGCCATTAGCTAAATACGGTTTTCCACACTTTTTGGTGCGGCTAGTACATCTGTAAAATAGGCAGAGTTTTTGTCAAGTACGTAGCACAATGGTAAGGAGGGCAGTACAAAACTGTCACTTTTACTGTTTGCTACTTTGGATGACATCTACTTTTATCTTTGAGTACTGAATTATTCTAGATTATGATAGTCAGTACTGCTTGCTAGGGTTGAAACAGTTCGCTCTCGTTACTTTTCAATCCCAAATCTAAAATCTAAAATCCACGTATCGATATAACCTAGTAGCTTCAACGGCACTTGGCATTGAAAAATTGTTATGGTGATTTTTGTAAAAGGTAAAAGGTAAAATCAAAGATTAAGAAGTTTTAACCCTTGCCTTCTGCCTACTCGAACTTTTGAGAGACGGCAAAGCCCGAAGTGCTCCGCACTTCAGCTAACGCTGCTCAAAGTTCTTTGTTGCCTAGCTGCTTTCTACCTTTTAACTTTCACCTTTGCTATATGGCTCGCGACTATTATGAAATTTTAGGTGTCTCTCGTGACGCCGACAAAGAAGAAATCAAACGCGCTTACCGCCGTTTAGCCCGGAAGTATCACCCAGATGTGAACAAAGAACCGGGTGCAGAGGAACAATTTAAAGAAATTAACCGCGCATATGAAGTGCTATCCGAGCCGGAAACCCGTGCTCGTTATGACCGCTTTGGTGAAGCTGCTGTAAATGGTGGAGCTGGTGTAGGCTTCCAAGATATGGGTGATATGGGCGGTTTTGCCGATATCTTTGAAAGTATTTTCAGTGGCTTTGCTGGTGGTATGGGGGGTACGACGCAAAGGCGTCGCGGCGGACCCGTTCGTGGCGATGACCTGCGGTTAGACCTAAAGTTAGACTTTAGAGAAGCGGTTTTTGGTGGTGAGAAAGAAATTCGCATTTCTCATCTTGAAACTTGTGAAGTTTGTACCGGTTCTGGTGCTAAGCCGGGAACCCGCCCGCGTACTTGTTCAACTTGTAGTGGATCGGGTCAAGTTCGACGCGTAACCAGAACACCCTTTGGCAGTTTTACTCAAGTGTCCACGTGTCCCACCTGTAATGGTACGGGAATGGTCATAGAAGACAAATGTGACGCTTGTGAGGGTAAGGGCGCAAAACAGGTTACCAAAAAGCTGAAAATTACCATCCCTGCAGGCGTAGACAATGGCACCAGACTGCGGATCTCCTCAGAAGGTGATGCCGGTCAGCGTAGCGGTCCTCCTGGGGATTTATACGTTTATTTATTTGTGAATGAGGATGAGGAATTTCATCGCGATGGAATTAATATTCTCTCAGAAATCAAAGTCAGCTACCTACAAGCAATTTTGGGCTGCCGTTTAGAAGTAAACACGGTAGATGGGCCAGTGGAATTACTTATTCCACCCGGAACTCAGCCAAACACGGTGATGAAATTGGAAAATCATGGCGTACCTCGCTTGGGCAATCCCGTAAGTCGTGGCGACCACATGATTACAATATCAATTGATATCCCGACAAAAATTACGGCTGAAGAACGAGAACTGTTGGAGAAGCTAGCTAAAATAAAAGGAGATCGTACTGGTAAAGGCGGTCTAGAAGGATTTTTGGGAAACTTTTTCCACCAACGATGAATCTACCTTCCCTCTCAACTCCTAACGCTCAATTGGACTTACGCGGCACTCCTTGCCCGATAAATTTTGTGCGAACAAAACTCCGTCTCGAGCAAATGCAGCCCGGTCATTTGCTCGAAGTTTGGTTAGATCCAGGAGAACCAATTGAGCAAGTTCCTGATAGTCTGACTGTGGCAGGCTTTCAAGTGGAAAAAATTGAAAATCGTAATGAGTATTATTCTTTGCTAGTCCGCCGTCCCGTACCTGTCTCATGAGAGGGGAAGACCTAGAAACTACTGGGCAGTTATGGGGTACGGTTTTAGCCGTACAGGCTAATTTTTATCGAGTTCAGTTAGATTTGGAAGACAAGGGAGACAAGGAAGATACAGGTAACCCCTCTCCCCATCCCCCCCTCTCCCCATCCCCCCCTCTTTCCTCTCCCCATCCCCCCCTCCTCCTGTGTACCCGCAGAACTCGTTTGAAAAAAATCGGGCAACAGGTTATGGTAGGCGATCGCGTGGTTGTTGAAGAACCTGACTGGGCGGGTGGTAGAGGAGCAATTTCAGAAGTTTTACCCCGTAGAAGTGAATTAGATCGTCCGGCAATTGCTAATGTGGATAGAATTTTGTTAGTCTTTGCCGTGGCAGATCCGCCTTTAGAACCTTACCAATTGAGCCGTTTTTTGTTAAAAGCTGAGTCCACAGGTTTAGACGTGGTTTTATGCTTGAATAAGAGCGATTTGATTTCCACCGAACAGCAAAGAGAAATTAGCGATCGCTTAGCCAGTTGGGGTTACGAACCACTGTTTGTCAGTGTCAATCAAAGTATAAATATTAACAAAATAGCAACTAGTCTTAAAGAAAAAATTACCGTTATAGCCGGACCATCAGGTGTTGGAAAGTCTAGCTTAATCAATGCACTCATTCCCAATGCCAACCTACGAGTAGGAGAAATTTCCGGCAAACTAGCAAGAGGTCGCCATACCACCCGTCATGTAGAACTATTTGAAATGCCAGATGGTGGTTTGCTTGCGGATACTCCTGGTTTTAATCAACCCGACCTTGATATTGCGCCTGAAGAATTAGCAAGTTTATTTCCAGAAGCAAGGCAGAGACTAGCTGTAGAAAGTTGCCGTTTTAGTGATTGCTTGCATAGAGAGGAACCGGAGTGTGTAGTGCGTGGAGATTGGGAAAGATACCAGCACTACTTAGATTTTCTAGAAGAAGCCATCCTGCGTCAAACTCATCTCAATCAACAAGCAGATCCTGAATCAACTGTCAAGGCAAAAACCAAAGGAAAGGGACAGACTAAGTACGAGCCAAAGCTCGAAAGTAAAAAATATCGCCGTGTCTCTCGCAAGACTCAGTTGCAAGAGTTACAAGAGTTATATCGGGACGAGGAATAAGGGGCTTCCAAATCAACTCCCGAACAGCCCTTTATTACTTAAAAACGTAGGGTGAGTGTGGAGTGTCCACCAATAGTGCCAATGCGAATAGCGCTAGCAGCAAGCGGTTTTAAACCGATAACATATTTGATTTAAAAGGATAACATATAAATAAAAGCAAGGTCTTGTATGTCTCAGCCGCTTGCCACCACCTCTGTCGTAAAGGATGATACTCAAGGTATAATTTTTCCACCTGGTGACCTTTATAGCGACGAACCCCCCTTGGAAAGCGATCTACACCGCGAACAAATTGAATTGCTTGTCCGCCTAATCAAGTGGTATTGGCGAGAACGTCAGGATTTTTATGCCACGGGTAACCTAACTGTATATTTTAGCCCCAATCAAAAAAAGTCGGAAGATTTCAGGGGACCAGATTTCTTGGTAGTTTTAGATACAGAAAAGAAAGACCGCAAAAGTTGGGTGGTATGGCAAGAAGACGGTAAATATCCCAACATCATCATAGAGTTGTTATCAGATTCCACTGCGGCTGTTGATAGAGGACTGAAAAAGCAAATATACCAAAATACATTTCGGACTCCTGATTACTTCTGGTTTGACCCAGTGAGTCTGGAATTTCAAGGATTTCACATACTAGATGGGCAGTATCAAGAACTGATACCAACTCCAGAAGGTTGGTTGTGGAGCCAGCAGTTAGGGCTGTATTTGGGAGTGGTGGAGCGAAAATTGCGCTTTTTCACCCCAGATGGACAGCTAGTACTGCTACCGGAAGAGGACGCAAACCAACAACTGGAGCAGGAAAGGCAAAAGGTTGAAAGATTAGCACAAAGGTTGCGAGCCGCAGGAATTGACCCAGATGAACTGGTATAAAACGCGTTCTTGATGACCCTTGTAACGCTTGTATTGGTTTCATTTGCGGTATCAGACAACCTACAAGCAAATGAGTCACGATAGCATACATTTAAACAAAACTAGAATTTTTCTTATGTCTCAGCCGCTTGCCACCACCTCTGTTGTCAAGGATGATACTCAAGGTATAATTTTTCCACCTGGTGACCTTTATAGCGACGAACCCCCCTTGGAAAGCGATCTACACCGCGAACAAATTGAATTGCTCGTCCGCCTGATAAAGTGGTACTGGCGAGAACGTCAGGATTTTTATGCCACGGGGAACCTAACTGTATATTTTAGCCCCAATCAAAAAAAGTCGGAAGATTTCAGGGGACCAGATTTCTTGGTAGTTTTAGATACAGAAAAGAAAGACCGTAAAAGTTGGGTTGTATGGCAAGAAGACGGTAAATATCCCAACATCATCATAGAGTTGTTATCAGATTCCACTGCGGCTGTTGATAGAGGACTGAAAAAGCAAATATATCAAAACACATTTCGGACTCCTGATTACTTTTGGTTTGACCCAGTGAGTCTGGAATTTCAAGGATTTCACATACTAGATGGGCAGTATCAAGAACTGATACCAACTCCAGAAGGTTGGTTGTGGAGCCAGCAGTTGGGGCTGTATTTGGGAGTGGTGGAGCGGAAATTGCGCTTTTTTACCCCAGATGGACAGCTAGTACTGCTACCAGAAGAGGACGCAAACCAACAACTAGAGCAAACAAATCAACAACTGGAGCAAACAAACCAACAGTTAGAGCAGGAACGGCAAAAGGTTGAAAGATTAGCACAAAGATTGCGAGCCGCAGGAATTGACCCAGATGAACTGGTATAAAACGCGTTCTTGATGACCCTTGTAACTCTTGCATTGGGTTTAATAGCGATGTCAGACAACCTACAAGCAAGTGAGTCACGATAGCATAGATTTAAACAAAACCAAAATTTTTCTTATGTCTCAGCCGCTTGCCACCACCTCTGTCGTAAAGGATGATACTCAAGGTATAATTTTTCCACCTGGTGACCTTTATAGCGACGAACCCCCCTTGGAAAGCGATCTACACCGCGAACAAATTGAATTGCTCGTCCGCCTGATAAAGTGGTACTGGCGAGAACGTCAGGATTTTTATGCCACGGGGAACCTAACTGTATATTTTAGCCCCAATCAAAAAAAGTCGGAAGATTTCAGGGGACCAGATTTCTTGGTAGTTTTAGATACAGAAAAGAAAGACCGCAAAAGTTGGGTGGTGTGGCAAGAAGACGGTAAATATCCCAACATCATCATAGAGTTGTTATCAGATTCCACTGCATCTGTCGATAGAGGACTGAAAAAGCAAATATACCAAAACACATTTCGGACTCCTGATTACTTTTGGTTTGACCCAGTGAGTTTGGAATTTCAAGGATTTCACATACTAGATGGACAGTATCAAGAACTGATACCAACTCCAGAAGGTTGGTTGTGGAGCCAGCAGTTGGGGCTGTATTTGGGAGTGGTGGAGCGAAAATTGCGCTTTTTCACCCCAGATGGACAGCTAGTACTGCTACCAGAAGAGGACGCAAATCAACAACTAGAGCAAACAAATCAACAACTAGAGCAAACAAATCAACAACTAGAGCAAACAAATCAACAACTAGAGCAGGAACGGCAGAAAGTTGAAAGATTAGCACAAAGATTGCGAGCCGCAGGAATTGATCCAGATGAACTGTAAAAATATGATTTTTCCTAGCTAACCCAAACTATACGTGGGAGAGTGAAGCAAGAATGAGTCAAAGAATCACCGAACAAATACGCTGGACAACATCTGATTTAGAATTATTGGCACGTGATGAGTGGAAGCGCTATGAAATTATTGATGGAGAATTATTTGTGACTAGAGCACCTCACTGGGGACATCAACGTGCGACTGGTAATATTCATTTAGAATTACAAAGTTGGTCTAGAACCAGTGGATTGGGTGAAGCTATTCCAACTCCGGGCATAATTTTTACAGATGCTGATAACGTTATTCCTGACGTGGTTTGGATCTCTAACGAGCGCTTGTCCCAATTATTGGATGAAGAGGGGCATTTGACAGGCGCACCAGAATTGATTGTAGAAGTTCTTTCACCAGGAGCTACGAACGAGCGTAGAGATCGAGAAGCTAAATTAAAGCTGTACTCATTAAAAGGAGTTCAGGAATATTGGATTGCGGATTGGCGGTTGCAGCAGATAGAGATCTATCGTAGAGACGCTGCTCAATTGAGACAAATCGCAACTTTGCTCCCAAATGACGAAATTACTTCCCCGCTATTGCCCGGTTTTAGCACTCAAGTCCAGCGCTTTTTTACTTGATCGTATAACTTTTTGAAGTATTAGGAACTAACTGGTCACCAGTTACCGATCGCGGTCGCAGTATTTTGAAGAGTTGGGCGAAAAACTGATACGATCCCCAGAAAGTCTTAAAATACTCTTAAATCTTCCAAATCCCCAACCTTCAATCTACACGTACCACCTCGGAACTATTTATTATGGCTATCGGCTACGTTGCGCTCGTACTCCATGCACATCTGCCCTTCGTTCGTCACCCTGAAAGTGACTATGTGTTGGAAGAAGAATGGCTCTATGAAGCCATTACAGAAACTTATGTACCCTTGCTGAGAGTATTTGAAGGCTTAAAGCGAGATGGCGTTGACTTTAAAATCACGATGAGCATGACACCACCACTTGTGTCCATGCTGCGAGATCCTCTACTACAAGAACGGTACGATGACCACTTAGCTAAACTAGAAGAACTTATAGAACTAGAAATCGAACATAATGCACAGAACGGTCATGTTCGTTATTTAGCGGAGCATTATGCGAGTGAGTTTAACGCAACGCGAGAACTTTGGGAACGCTATAAGGGGGACTTGGTAACAGCTTTTAAGCAGTTCCAGGATACAAATAACTTAGAAATCATTACCTGTGGTGCCACTCACGGCTACTTACCACTCATGAAGATGTACCCACAAGCCGTGTGGGCGCAAATTAAAGTAGCTTGCGAACACTACGAAGAAAATTTTGGACGCCCCCCCAAAGGTATTTGGTTACCAGAGTGCGCCTATTTTGAAGGTTTGGAGCGGATGTTAGCTGATTCAGGGTTGCGCTACTTCCTCACGGATGGACATGGCATTCTTTATGCTCGTCCTCGCCCTCGATTTGGGACTTATGCCCCAATTTTTACAGAAACTGGTGTTGCTGCTTTTGGTCGAGACCATGAATCTTCTCAACAAGTTTGGTCTTCTGAGGTAGGTTATCCCGGAGCACCAGAATATCGGGAGTTTTACAAAGACTTGGGTTGGGAAGCAGAATATGAGTATATCAAGCCCTACATTATGCCCAACGGTCAGCGTAAGAATACGGGCATCAAATATCATAAAATTACCGGTCGCGGTTTGGGGTTGGGTGATAAAGCTCTCTACGATCCTTACTGGGCAAGGGAAAAAGCTGCAGAACACGCTGCTAACTTCATGTACAATCGAGAGCGGCAAGCAGAGCATCTTTATGGTATAATGCAGCGACCTCCAGTGATTGTTTCTCCCTATGATGCAGAATTATTCGGGCATTGGTGGTATGAGGGACCGTGGTTTATTGATTACCTCTTCCGTAAGTCGTGGTTTGACCAACAGACTTACGCCATGACTCACTTAGCGGATTATTTAAAAGCACATCCAACCCAACAAGTTTGCCGTCCCTCTCAGTCGAGTTGGGGTTACAAAGGATTCCACGAGTATTGGTTGAACGAGACAAATACTTGGATTTACCCCCATTTGCATAAAGCAGCAGAACGGATGATTGAAATATCAACTCGCGAACCTGAAGATGAGTTGGAATGGAGAGCGTTAAATCAAGCCGCACGAGAACTGCTATTGGCACAATCCTCAGACTGGGCGTTTATTATGCGGACGGGAACAATGGTACCCTATGCAGTGAGACGCACGCGATCGCACCTCATGCGTTTTAACAAGCTTTATGAAGACGTTAAAATTGGCAAAATCGACAGCGGTTGGTTGGAAAAAGTTGAATTGATGGATAATATCTTCCCCAGTATCAACTACCGCGTTTACCGTCCCTTGTCATAAAAGCAACGCCTGTTATTATGCCCCCTCAGAATGGAATTCTGGGGCTATACAAACAAAGCCCGCCTGCGCGGGCTATTTGATAAAGGATTTTCAAGTATCTGAGGGGGATTTACTGCTGTGACTGATTTATGCGCTTTCGCAATTCAGCCTCAAATTCGTCATCTGTACTCACAGTCACTCGCCCAGATCGAGAACGAATTATGCTTAGATAGTGCTGAAATGCGTCTTCATCTTGAGGATTTAGTCGCACGTACTCGCGTAACTGCTTTTCTGTCATTGCTTCATAATTTGATTGAGTCATCCGATTATGACCTCCCCGTTTTCCAGAACTTCTAGAAGCACAGACCGATTATCAATGCATTTAGTTGTCTACCTCTTTGCGATCGCTACTCACTCTATTGGTTTTCCCTAAAACTAACAATAAACAAAGCCTCCAGCTTTACACTGGAGGCTGCAATATGCAAAAAACAAACCGTATTTTCTCTGTAAAACCCAATTCAACAATCTATCGAGGCAGATTGTTGCTCGCATAAGCATCCATGCTATAAGCCGGAGTGCGATCGCTATAATCAATATCTTGACCTGTAATGGACTTAGCTAGTCTTTCAAAAGAGCCAGAACGCCAGTTACGTTCGTGGATGGGCTTTCTTTGTTCGCCTAAGAAGTAAGCTTGAGTACCAATTAAGGCAGCTGCTGCCCAACCTACAACAAATAGTGCAATCAATAGAGTCATCATAGTTATCACCACGTCTTTTATTTAAGATTTATATTTATCTGTAAATAAATGTAACAAATTAGAAATAAAATTAACAACATAGGCTATAGTCGCGTTGACCGATAAACGAGGTACGGGCTTCCGCACTATACAAAAATCCCTCGTTTTTACGGAGGGATAACGTGCTTGGGTGAGAATTAGATATTGTCGGGGTCAATATTTAATTCTTTCAGTTTGGCTGCTAAACGCTGTGCTTTCTCTTCAGCTGCTTGTTGTGCTTGTTCAGCCGCTTGTTGTGCAGAGGCTTGTTCTTCAAAACTTAGAAGTGTTTGGCTTGTTGCTAGATCGTAAAAGCGCATTTCCCCTTCTTTAAGTCGCAACTCTAAACCTAGGACTTCACTTGCTAACGATACTGTACCGTCTGCTAAGGTAGTGGTGGTGACAGGGAGATAATTGCCATCCACTAACCGTAAACCCTGAAGTGGAGGGTTGAGATAATCTCCTGTGGGGTCATATTGATAGTACTCCCGTACTCCTAAAAAAGCGTAAATTCCTTTTTTTGCACCTTGGTCTTTGCTTCAGTGGTTTTTGAAGTAACTTATAGCACAAAATCGGGCGTTTTCTCGTTCTCCTCCCAAGTTTTGTAGCTGCGACGTTGACGATTTTCTACACCAAAAATGACAAAGACATCTGGTGAGACAACCGATTCCGGGACTCCTTGTTCGTAGTAAATAAATAGATTTCCAGAAACATAAACATCAGGACGGTTTTGGAAATAAATTCCCAGGGATTTTACTGAATAGAGTAAATATTCGCGTGTTTGGTCGCTTTCAGCCACAGGCTTACCGTCCTCATCTGGATATTCAATTGGAGTAATGGGGAAATACTCAGCAGAAACTGCCATTGGTTGTCCCTCCTCGGAGCGCGGATTAGTTTTTATGGTATCGCTTAAACCATCACATCTTCTGATGTATCTCTAACTTTGAAATAGTAATAAAGATTAGCGATCGCTATATCTGATGCCTGCTTTAAATTAGATGTAACTAACCCTCTACTAATGATAAATCGCGATCTAAATGGACATACATATAATCCACAATTTGCGTTTGGGCAATCTTATATCAATTACTCCCTTTCCGCCATAAGACTACCGATCTTCTTCTCCTCTTTCCTCTGTGTCCTCTGCGCCTCTGCGGTTCATTTAATTAAGAAATCTTCGAGCGGGAAGGGAGTAACTTCATTTTTTACAGAGCAATCATTATGCAAACAAAAAAGACAGGCAAAAGCCTGTCTCATAACTGATGATTTAGCTCTAAAAATTTAGAAGTTCATTTCAGCAGCTTGGACTTTTTCCACTTGCTTCTTCTTGAGAACAAGCATAGCTTGAGCCAACATAACAAGTGCGATGAAAGCAATCAACCACTGAACTCTTGTAGCATCTTGCAACACAATTTCAGCATCATCTTGACCAAATCCACCTACATTGGGGTTATTTGTCAAAGAATCACCAGATTGAACTGCTTGTCCTTCAGAAACAATCAATTCGGGTCCGAGGGGAACTTTATCTACCACTGTTTCCCCAGATTCACTTTGGATGCTAACTTCAAACTTCGTGTTTCCGTCTTCATCTTCTACTCTGGCAATTTTGCTCACCGTACCAGTCGCAGAAGCTGTGTAAACAGCATTGTTGCTCTTTTCTCCAGTTGGGTAAACTTGTCCGCGTCCTCGGTTAGCACCTAGGTGAACGGCAAACTTTCCAAACTGTATGTTCTTATCTGTTGCAGGGTTAGGGGAAAGAACGGGGAAAACAACTTCTTGATACTGTTCGCCGGGTAAGGGTCCAACAATAACAACGTTTTCCGAATCTTCTTTATACGGTTGGAAGTAAACGTCGCCGATTTCTTCTTTCCACTCTTCAGGAATGCGATCTTCAGGCGCAATCTTAAAGCCTTCTGGAAGCATCAGCACAGCACCAACGTTTAAGCCAGTTTTGGAACCGTCAGCACCCACCTGTTGCACACTTGTATCGTAGGGAATTTTTACCACGGCTTTAAATACCGTGTCAGGGAGAACAGATTGGGGAACTTCTACTTCTGCTGGCTTCGCCGCTAAGTGACAGTTAGCACATACAATCCGCCCTGTTGGTTCGCGAGGAGTTTCGGGGTAGGTTTGCTGCGCCCAGAAAGGATATGCTGAAGCTGCTTGAGGAAGGGCTAGATCGCTTGTGAAGAACAATGTCACTGTTGCGATCGCTACGAGCAATGTTTTGACGATTACTCTAGCACTGCGAGTCAAACTCGCTGTTGTAGAAGCATTTCTCATCTCTATAAGGACAACAAAGAGGACGATTAAAGGTTAAAGAGTATTTTGGACTTTGGATGAGTGGATTTTGGATTGGGATTTTGGATTTGATTCCAAAAGTCGCCACTACAATCTAAAGAATAATTTTTCATTTTTAGATTGCTTTAAATTTGAACCCAAAATTATCAATCTAAAATCTAAAATTTTTATGCCCACCAGGGGTTTTCGCCGGTGCGGAAGTCTGTTTCAGTCCAAGGAGTTAGAACAATTTTGTCCTCTTCCACTTTTGCATGACTGAGAGCTAAAGATAGTGGGGCGGGACCGCGCACTACCTTACCAGTAGCATCATACTGGGAACCGTGACAGGGACACTTAAACTTGTTCTCTGCTGTATTCCAAGGCACAACACAACCCAGGTGAGTACATACGGCGTTAATACCGTAATCGCCTATCGCCTCTTTGCTGTCTACCACAATATAGGTAGGATCTCCTTTTAGTCCCTGAACCAGAACGCGATCGCCTACATTATGGCTGTCTAAAAACTTGTTCACGCTGACATTGTTCCCCAGCTCGTCTTTTGCGGTTGTACCACCACCTGCACCACCCGCTGCTGGGGGAATAAAATACTTGACAACGGGATACAAGACTCCCAAAGCGACTCCGGTTACAGTTCCAAAAGTCAAAAGATTCATGAATTGACGACGCCCCATATCGGGAACGTCCACTGATTCAGAAAATTGAGCCATAACCTACGCGTTCTTCGTGTATTTTGTTAACAAATGTGACGTTTTTACTCAAAAGGTAACCCAATCGAGTAAAGATTTAATGCCCATAATTGATGCTGAAACTTGCTTCTCTAAAGATGTTTTCAGCATCTTTCTTAGTAGCATTACATTTCTTTATAGTCCTATCATACTGGAGTAATGGAACTTAACATCATAACTAAATGTAAAAATATTTGAGAAGAACTATGACAGGACAGGAATTACGTCAACTGTTGCTTGAGAAGTGGGGACATTCATATGATGTTCAGTTACGTCGGACACAGGGTAAAATATTTCTTCAAATTATGTGGAAATACTTAGAACAAGCTTCTTTTCCCTTGAGTGAAGCCGAGTATGAGGAGCATCTAGAGAGCGTTGCTAGCTATTTAGATAACTTAGGTGGAGCTATACAGGTACAAATGTTTATTAGAGAAACGCGAGAGCGTCCCCGACTCGGTAAAGCGGTCAGCATTCCTTTAGACTTGGGCGAGCGTGCTACAGAATGGCTCGTGTAATTCTGCACGCACGCATACATCCTCAATCCCTTCTAAAGTAACACATTATACATTCTAGTTATGAGATTTTTTTTCCTAAAGGCACACTTCGGTCGGGCTGTATCAGTACGACTTCACCATTTTCTATGACTACGCCTAAAACCAGAACCTCAGACATAAAATCAGCAACTTGTCGGGGAGGAAAGTTAGTTACTGATAACACCAATTTATCTATTAAATCTTCTTTTTGATAAATTTTGGTGATTTGAGCACTAGATTTTTTTATGCCCAGATCGCCAAAATCTATCCAAAGCTTATAAGCTGGTTTTCGTGCTTTGGGAAAATCTTCTACTCTGATGATTTTGCCAACGCGAATGTCTACTTTTTCAAAGTCCTCGAATGTAATTTGGGTCATTTTCCAGTCAGCTTAACCAGACCTATACCACCAAAGTAAAGCCCCAAAACGGCTCCTGCTAGAAGACTTTGAGTTAATGGATCTGTGGAAGGTGTAAGAACAGCTCCTAAAACTACTGCTCCCAGAATAACGTAACGCCAACCGGAAAGCATTCGCTCAGAAGAAACAATTCCTAGATTTCCAAGCAGTATTTGAATGACAGGAATTTGAAATGCCAATCCAGTGCTAAATAACAGCAACAAGACAAATTCAAAATATTTATCAATAGACCAGAGCTGTTCTACAACATCTGCACCATAACTGATAAAGAATTTTAAGGCAGCTGGTATAAGTAAAAAATAAGCAAATACTAAACCCCCTCCAAAAAGAACACTGGAACCAAGAACCACAGGTGCTAACAACCGTCGTTCGCGACGTGTCAGCCCTGGAAGCACAAACTGGATAATTTGGTAGAGCACAAAGGGGCTAGCAAGTAGTATCCCTGTATAACCTGCAACTTTGACAGAGACGAAGAAATATTCTCCTGGCGCAAGTTGGAGGAATTTTACTCCCTGTGCTGGGACTTCTAGTAACCGGACAATGGGTTTAACTGCAACAAAGCAACCAACAGCACTGACGGCTAGAACTGCTAGAGAGTAAAAAATGCGCTGTCGCAACTCCTCCAAGTGGTCGAACAGAGACATCTCAACCTCTCCGGGCAATTCATCAAGAGGATCGAGATCGGAATTGCCATCGTCTTCTTGGAGGTTAACACGAGGGGAAGTTGAAGCAGTTTCCCGGTCCGAGTCCCAGGGTTCGTCAAACTGCTGTTGGGTTTCTACGTCTTGAGAAGGCGTCATGAATCAACAATTTAGGGCATTACCTGTTAACTATTGTATCTGGGGAAGTCACTAACGAGGGTTTTTTGTTACCTTTGCTATCTTTTTCCGGTTGCTTGGGAATTTTCTTGGAATCGTTAATGTAGGGAGTTGTATGCTGGGCTGTAGCACCTTTAAAAAATGGAACTAACTGTTGACAATTAAGTCAATAGCTTTAAGAAGTATTGACTTAATTCGTTAGAGAGTAACAAAAACTCCTTTTACTTAAATTTTATAAAAAATTGCATCTGCTTTAACGTAATTAAACATTTCTCGCCGAGGTTTGTATGAGTAAAACAATTTGTGTAGGATTCATTTCATTTTCTGTTTTTTTAGGCAATATAGGTCAAGGTTTTGCTAGCAGTCATGCTGAGAACCAATCCTCCAAATATCAAAGTTTTACCCGGACGAATTCCATTATGAGTAGCATAAAATCTTATAAGAGTGATATAAATTTCTTATTTTCTGCTAGAGATGAGCAGAAAGGTGATTGTCTTCGCTATGGTGACTGCAAGCGTTAAGATGTCATTTTTTATTATTGATTGACCGGAGTTGTGCATATTTCGATCGATTTTTATATGAACTATTTTTTTGCATATTTCTAACGCATGAGAGTATAGAAATCATAATTTCATTTTGGAAAAATTTGGATGGCTAATGGCTAATAGCTAATGGCTAATGGCTAATGGCTTTTCGAGCGTTAGTAATTAGGAATTATCAGTCTTTACTCTTATTTTTATATTTCATTTATGACTGCTATAGAAATCATAATTTCATTTGAAAAATCTACGTAAGGCGGGCAATAACCAAGCTACAGTAACGAAAATTTTTTATAAATTATTTAGGGCTGCTACCTTTATACTGAAAAACCATAATTTTCAGGAAATGGCATGGAACCGAGATGTGGATGACTTAAGGCTAAAAGCCCATTACCTTCCTTGAAAACAGTATAAAAACAGGAGAGAATCAAAGATTGCAGGCTTTCTACATATTGTTCGTTACCGTTTCCTCGCGTTCCAATTGCGGAAACTCCTTGAATAAATTCATGACTTGGCACCTCTTGAAAAACTTCCTCAAGAGTGCCTAAAACAACAGCAATATCTTCGGGCGGTACAAACATATTCCCTAAATATCCTGGAAGTCTACCTGCGCGTTCCCAACCTAAACCACCCCACAACATTTCAGGCGCACCCACACGATTGGTCCTGACTAGCTCTAATAAAGCTTGACTCATTGGTACGGAAATAATTGGAGCTTCACCTATAAAGAGATTATCAAAAATTTCTGCAAAAGCACGTGGGAAGAAAAGATGGTAAGCATGATGCAAATCATCCCAATCAAAGGCATCTGGAGTTTGCTGTTTGTCAACAAAAGCCTTGGGAATATAATAATTGAATATCTCTTTGTCTCGGGCATGAAATTTGCTCTCATATTCAGTTCTCTTCTGGAGAAAATTTTGTAACTTATAAGAGATTTGCGATCGCTCAACAGCTTGCTCAAATACTTGTTTGACATTGAAAACATCTGTTGGCGGTACTTTGAACAAACACCAAACTGGTTCTGCACCCATAATTCAGTTACTTTTACTACATAAATTATTTTTTTACTACTAGAGTTTAAATCATCCCCCTACTGACCGATAAATATATCTAAGGGAATATCCGGAAGACCTGAGAGAAATTTTGTATCTTAAAGTTAAATTGCAGCAACAGTTAAGTACAAATTATCACAAGCTAGTGGTGGAAGCTCTCCGACTTCCATAAGGATACAGGTGGTCAACAAGCAGTGACACCCCTTATTCACCATTCTGTAGTCGGGGAGGTGACAGCTATAAAATTACCCGTATTTATTAAACGAAATGGATAAATTATGCTTCTAGATTTAGAACGATTTTATCAAGCCTGCAATCCAAGCCGACCTCTGGTGATGGGAAACGCTAGCGATCGCCAGTATTATATTGATTTTACTTCTGTGCGAGGCGGCAAGATTATAGAAGCGCTACAACGCACAATTACTAAAATATCTCCGGATACACGAACCTGTCAGCTTTTTACAGGTCACATTGGCTGTGGGAAGTCAACGGAGTTGCTGCGGCTAAAAACTGAGTTAGAGCAAGAAAAATTTCATGTTGTGTATTTTGAGTCTACCCATGTTTTGGAAATGGTAGATCTGGATGTGACAGATATTTTTCTAGCAATTGTCGGTCAGGTGAGCGAAAGCCTTGAAGCGATGAATCTTCACGTAAAACCTGGCTACTTTGCTAAGTTATTTGCGGAAATTGTGGATTTTCTGCAAACTCCAATGGATTTAGAGGTGCAAGGAGAGCTATCTGTCGGTATTGCCAAAATTACAGCTAAGACAAAAGAAAGCCCCAAGTTACGGCGTCGGTTGCGGGACTATTTAGAACCAAGAACTGAAAACATTTTGCAATCCATTAATGAGGAATTGCTTGCTCGTGCTAAGAAAGAACTAAAAGCTCAAGGTAAAAAAGGGCTAGTTGTTATTGTTGATAACTTGGATCGGGTAGCTATCAGACCTCTACCATCTGGACGGTCTTTACCAGAGTACTTATTTATTGACCGAGGCGAACAGTTACGCAAACTTGATTGCCACTTAGTATACACTATTCCTCTTGCCTTAACTTTCTCTAACGACAGCGCCGAACTTCAGCACCGTTTGGGGGGTGGGGTAGCTCCTAAAGTCTTACCTATGATACCTGTAAGGCTGCGTTCTGGAGAAATTTATACTCAAGGACTGGCGCTCATGAGACAGATGGTGCTAGCTAGAGCTTTTCCTGACGTTCATCCTTCAGATAGGTTAAATTTGATCGCAGAAGTGTTTGATTCTGTCGAAACTTTAGATAGGCTGTGTTTGATTAGCGGTGGTCACGTGCGGGATTTACTGGGACTGCTATATGACTGTTTGAGAGAACAAGACCCTCCCTTTGAACGGGAATGCTTGGAACTGGTGATTCAAAGACACCGAGATTTCCGCGCTAACCCAATTGACTCCGACGAGTGGGAGTTACTCTTTCAGGTGGTACAACAGCAAAGAGTCAGAGGTGATATAGAATATTACACTTTGTTGCGAAGTCTTTTTGTCTTTGAATACCGCGACCATCAAGGAGTCTGGTTTGCTCTCAACCCAGTTTTAGCAGAAACGCCAAAATTTCAATCATGGCTGAACAGTACCCTCTCATAAATTTCATTGCGACTAACGAGCGTTCCTTAACAAATTTAAGGCGAGCTATTGTTTTCTCTCAAGGTCAATTCTCGCTAGTTTTGGCTTGCTGTAACTATGAAGCTTTGCGAGAGCAAATGCTGCAAAGACTGTCAGAAATTTCTTCGGAAGCATACCAGATTGAGAAGCTAGTGGTTCCGCCCAACACCATCAGCCTTTATACTAAACTTCACTTACAACCTACTCCCGAGCACTCATTAGTCTTGATGGTTTTAGGTTTGGAGTCAGTATCTGCACTTGATGACCTCCTAACTACCATCAATCACGTGCGGGATGAGTTCCGCAAACGCCACCATTTTCCTATGGTTTTTTGGGTAAATGACAAGGTACTGCAAAAAATAGTACGCTTGGCTCCAGATTTTGCAAGTTGGGCTGCTACTCCTATTAGATTTGAACTGACAACTGAAGAGTTGCTCGCATTTCTACAACAAAAAACCGATTCTCTGTTTGCAGAAATTTTAAACACCAACGCTACACAGCACGCAGAATCTTTAGTGAGTTGTGGTAATAAGACTTTGGGTTTGGTTTCTAAATATAGCAGTTATGAATTCCTCTGTGCTGTTAAAGATCTGCAAAATCGCGGTATTAAGCTAAACCCTGAATTGAACGCCAGTTTGGAATTTGTTTTTGGTTTGGATGATTATGTGAGCGATCGCATAGATTTGGCTTTGGAACATTTTCAGCAAAGCTTGCAGTTTTGGCAAAAGCAAATCAGGGGAGAGGGGGGAGACAAGGAAGAAAATTCTACCTTGTCCTCCATGTCCCCCTATCTTCTTCGCCAGGGAGTCGTTCTGTTTTATATTGGGCTGTGTTATTTCCGTTTTGCCGAACGTCACTATTCAGAAAACCCTTTGCCATGGCAAGAAGCTAAATCTTATTTCCAGCAATGCCTTGATATTTTTGAAGTGGTTGGGCGTGACGATATCGTGGCTCAATGTATTGCTCAACTCAGTGAGGTGTTGCAAATTTTGCACGATTGGGAGGAGTTACAAAAAGTTGCTACAAAATCTCTAGAGTTACACAGAATCTACGGGACTCAAATTCAACTCGCTTGTGACTATAGTTTTTTGGCTGAGGTCGCTCTAGAGCAGTCAAATTGGGAAAAAGCAACTCAGCTTGCACAAGCATCCTTGTCTTGCTTGGCAAAAGCAAGACAAGATTGCGATCGCTACCCAAGTTTGTTTCCCGTGCTGTTAAAGCAAATATCTCAATTAGTATTAGCTCAAGCACTCTTGCATTTGGGTGAGAAAAAAAAGGCTCTCAAACGTTTGAAAACGGCGAATCGCCAATTAGAAACTGCTTTAGAAAGCAGCGACCATCGATACGATGCTCATCGTTATATTCGCCTTCTGCGGAAAATGCGATCGCTCTACTTTGACTCGGGTCGGTATTTAGAAGCCTTTTGCATCCGTCAAAAACGGCGTTCTGTCGAGCAGCAGTATGGTTTGCGTGCTTTTATTGGCGCAGGTCGCCTGCAACCCCAACAACCAAAGACAAAACCTACTTTGGATTTGCGTGCAGCAAGCACCAGTATTGCTTTGGAAATTGATGCTTCCGGGCGCAAGCGCGATATTGATAGCTTAATTGGCAGAATTAGCCGTCCCGACCAAAAACTGACGGTGATTCACGGTCAATCTGGCGTGGGTAAAAGTTCTACCGTGGCTGCGGGACTGGTTCCTGCACTGCAAAACACAGCGATTGGCGACCAGATTGCTGTACCTGTTGTATTGCGAATTTACACTCAATGGGTTCGGGAATTAGGAAAATCTTTAACAGAGGCGCAACTTCAAATTCAACAGAGTGCAAGTGCTGCTTTAGCCGAGCCGAACATACTTGAATCTGAACATTATATTCTGGAACAGTTACAAAGAAATGCTAAGAATCATTTCATTACCGTCTTAATTTTTGACCAGTTTGAAGAGTTTTTCTTTAGCTGTCCCGAACACAATAGCTTGCAACATTTTGATAAATTTATTTGCCATTGCCTCAATATATCTTTTGTCAAAATAATATTTTCTATACGAGAAGATTATTTACATCGTTTATTAGAATTTAGGCATCTGGCTAAACAGGAGCAGATTAACGATAATATTTTAGACAAAAATATCCGCTATCAGTTAAAAAACTTTGCCCAAGAGGATGCTAAAAATTTTATCTTAAAGTTAACAGAGCGATCGCATTTTTATTTAGAGCCTGCTTTAATTGATGCCGTCGTACAAGATTTATCGACAGAATTAGGAGAAGTTCGTCCAATAGAGTTACAAGTTGTGGGAGCACAACTGCAAGATGAGAGGATTTCAACGCTGACAGACTACCAGCAATTTAAATCTGGCAAACTCATTGAGCGATATATCAAACAACTCATCAAAGAATGCGGTCCCGAAAATGAAAGAGCAGCATTACTGGTTTTATATTTATTAACAGATGAAAACAAAAAGCGCCCTTACAAAACTTATGGTGAATTAGCATCCCAATTAGCAGAATTAGAACATCAAGAAAAATTAGAATTAGTCTTAGAAATTTTAGTGCGTTCTGGATTAGTCGTGCTCTTTCCCGACCAACCCGAACGCCGCTATCAATTAATTCATGATTATTTAGTAGATTTGATTCGTTACCTGCAACAAGCAGAATTGAACTTACAAACCCAACTACAAAAGTTACGCAACCAAGTACAGCAAAGGGAAACAGAAATTTACCAGTTAAAAAGCCAACTAAAGAAAAAACAGCAGCAATTTCAACAGGTCAACAGCCAACCCCAACAAGGTCGGGATTTACTGACAGAATTAAAAGAATTACGCAAACGAGAAACACAAAGTCAGATTGAAATTGAACAACTCAATGTAGAATTGCAACAGCAAAAGTTACAAGCAGAACTGGCAAATAGCAATCGTTCGCTAACAATAGCGCTTGCTGGTTCAGTCATTCTTATAGTGGCGTTTGCAGCCTCTTTTATTTCAGCTTTTCAATGGAGACAAGCGCTCATTAGCGAAATTCGAGCTATTAGTGCAACGAGTGAAGTACTCCTCAGCTCGGGAAGAGATACGGATGCTTTGAAAGAAGGTTTAAAAGCAGGTAGAAAACAGCAAAATGCTATATTTCCAGATGCAGATACGCGCTTGCAGGTATTGGGGACGCTTTATCAACTGGTTTTTTCTGGAGGTGAAAGAGCAAGCCAACGCTTACAAGGGCATAGTTTCGGCGTGAATAGCGTCAATTTTAGCCCCGATGGTAAGGTCTTAGCCTCAGCAAGTGCTGATAATAATATTATACTTTGGAATACCAATGGTAAAAAGTATAAAACTTTACCCATACACTCTGATGTTGTTAACAACGTGAGTTTTAGCCATGATGGTAGAACTGTAGCTTCAGCCAGTCAGGACAAAACTGTAAAACTTTGGAATTCAAACACCGAGCAGGTAACAACCTTAGTAGGGCATAAAGGAGTTGTCAATAGTGTCAGTTTCACTCCTGATGATGAAATCATTGCCTCCGGTAGTAGCGATAACACTATCAAACTTTGGTATCGAGATGGTAAGCTTTTTAAGACTCTGTTAGGTCATAAGGCTGCTGTCTTAAGTGTCGCTTGGTCGCCTAATGGTCAAACCCTTGCTTCAGCCAGTACGGATAAAACAATAAACCTTTGGAATCGAAACGGAAAATTGTTAAAAACTATACCTGGCCATACTGATGCGGTGAGGAGTGTCGCTTGGTCTGGAGACGGAAGGGCGATCGCTTCAGCAAGTTTGGACAAAAGTGTCAAACTTTGGAGTCGCGAGGGTAAATTGCTAAGAACTTTAACCGGGCATAATGATAAGGTCACAAGTGTTAGCTTCAGCCCGGATGGTCAGATCGTCGCTTCAGCAAGTACCAACAAGACAATCAAGTTTTGGAGTCGCGATCGCGGAATTCTATTAGCAACCTTAAAGGGTCATGGAGATTGGGTCAATAGTGTCAGTTTCAGCCCTGATGGAAAGATGTTCGCTTCTGGAAGTCGGGACACAACGGTCAAACTTTGGAAATTGCAGGATGTGTTAAAGTCCAAGTTTGGAGATCATTCTGGGGACGTGAATAGTGTCAGTTTTTCACCTCAAGGTGATTTGATTGCTTCTGCTAGTCTTGATAAAACAGTTAGAATCTGGAATTCAGAAGGAAAACTACTTCATATTTTGAAGGGTCATAAGGATGGAGTTTGGGGCGTCAGTTTTAGCCCAAAAGGGGATAGGCTTGTCTCAGCTAGCACGGATGCTACGCTCAAGTTGTGGAAACGCGACGGTCAGCTGCTCGAAACACTGTCAGGACATCAAGGTAGGGTTTTAAGCGTGTCTTGGAGTTCTCAAAATATTATCGCTTCAGGCAGTAAGGATAAAACTATCAAATTGTGGAGTCAGAACGGTAAGCTGTTAAAAACTTTGTTGGGACACAAAGGTGTTGTTAATTGGGTGAGTTTCAGTCCGAACGGGGAGTTATTAGCATCAGCTAGCGATGATAAAACAGTGAAGCTTTGGACTGCTGATGGTAAGTTCCTGAAAACTTTGTCGGGGCACAGAGATGCAGTTTTTAGTGTAGCTTGGTCTCCTGATGGCAGTAAAATTGCTTCGGCTAGCGATGACAACACGGTAAAGCTTTGGACTGGTGATGGTAAGTTCCTGAAAACTTTGTGGGGACACAGAGGTGCAGTCACTGGAGTCAGTTTTAGCCGAGATGGGGAAGTACTGGCGTCAGTAAGCGATGACAATACGGTAAAGCTTTGGAACCGCGATGGTGTCTTACAAATCAGTCTTAAGGAAAAGGATAAGCTCACCAGCGTTAGTTTAAGTTCTCACAAGAACTTGATGACTTTTGGTAGTGCCAGTGGTTCTGTGTTTCTACGCAATTTAGAAGACATAACACTGGAAAATTTACTACTTCGGGGGTGCGATTTGCTCAAGGATTCTTCGTCGCAACTGATAAATAGCGATCGCAAGCTGTGCCCTAATTGAACGCATCTCCGCCTCGGGGGATCTCACAGAGGAGGCGGATCTGTCCGCGATTCATTCCCAGGCGAAGCCTGGGAACGAGGGGGGGGTTGCTTACCGTGCTGATAGCTGAGCATGCTCTGATGAATATTTTGCAACTAACTGGGACATTTCAGGGTTGTAAAGCCGCAGATAATTCCAGTAGTTACCAAATACCTGACGTACATAATTTTTTGTTTCATCAAAGGGAATTGCTTCGACAAACTCATCTGGATCTTGTTTTGGAAGAGCTTGCAGCCACTTAGAAACGTTACCCGGACCAGCATTGTAACTGGCGATCGCGAGCATGGAATTATCTTTATATTGCTCGTGGGTATGATCTAAATACCAAGTTCCCAACATAATATTGTCATTGGGATTTTCCAAGTTAATTTTTTTGCTATCGACTTTAATTTGTGGAGCAATCCATTTAGCTGTGTCTGGCATCACCTGCATTAAACCAGTAGCACCAGCTACCGAACGGGCTTTTGCCTCAAATCGAGATTCTTGACGCATTAAAGCAGTGACCAGCACGGGATTGATCTCGTTCTTTGCCGACCACTTTTCAATTTCCTTCAGATATGGTAATGGGTAACGAGCTTGCCAGTAAGTGATTTGCTTGCTGAGATCCTCATATTCAGCTTTTTCTTGTGGTTTTTCCCTGTCTTCCAGCCTGGAAATCTTGTCAATACCGATTAAATATTCGCCTTTTGCCAACCGCATCAAACCTTCAGTGTATTGTTCTGCCACTGTTGGCTGCATTTTATTAACAAATTCTGTTTGCCACTGCAACCAAGCATCGCGATCTTGACCGAGTAAATACAATTCCTTAAAAGTTTCCGAACCTGCAGTTGGTACAGTACGCTGATAGGGGACAACTTTCGGGTCGAGACTCCGTACATTATTAAAGTTGCCAACATTAAGACCTAGAACTGCAGCCGCACGCCATGCATAGTAAGAGTAAGGGAAGCGGTTAATAACATACTCATAAGCTTTTTTCGCTTCCTGGGTTTTCCCTATTTTTGTTGCCCATTTCCCTACCCAAAAACCAGCCCTGGGAGCCAGAATGCTGTTAGGGTTATTAGTAGGTATTGGACCTGCCCACTGCCAAGCACCATTAAAGTCTTTGGCTTTGGCTTTTTCTTGGGCAATTGTCCAACGATATTCTGCTGCTTCTTCAGTGTTACCAAATTTGGTAATTAGCAACTGCAATGCTTGATTGGCTCCCTTTGGATCTTGAGCCTGTAGAATTTTGGCTTTTTCCGCGAGTGCTTCACCTGCTTTTTCAGGGAATTTGCTGACAACTTTGTCAAGATACGGTATAGCATCCTTACGGACTTGTGCCATTTCTGCCAGACGCAGTAAGCCATTTCCCGTTTCTTCAGCATCAGGGAATGCTTTCACAAGTTGTTGATAAGCCGCAATTGCTTCCGGACGTTTTCCACTCACCTGATATCCCCGTGCTATACGGTAGAGATTGCGGGGTGTCCGAGAAGCTTTGGTATAAGCTTCTGTGGCTTTGGAAAATTCACTATTTTCCCAGTACGCTGTACCTACGATTTCCCATTCTTCAGGCTTGAGGGTGGGGTCATTTGCCAGCTGGTCTAATATGGGAAGGATACCTGATTGGTCGTAGGCGTGTTTTGCCAAAATCAGCTGCAATTGTGGCTGAAGTGGATTTTCTTGCAACTGCTGGCGGATAATTTCCCAAGTTAAAGGATTTGAGGGAAATTGCTCAATGGCTTGCGCTTGATAGTCTGGAGTTGCTATCAAGTATAGGGCTTTAACAGCAGCAGGTTCTTTAGAATATTTTTTCACCACCTTTTGCCGCAAATCTGAGGCTTTGCCTTCTTCCCCAAGAATATCCTGTGCTTGTGCTTGTTTGAGCAAAACATAGGGTGCTAGACGTGGATAATCGTCCTCTAGCCCTGTTAGTAACTCTAGCGCTGGTTTGGCTTGCTTCTTTTCAATCAAATCGCTAGCCAAAAGATAACGGGCGCGATTTCGGTCTTGCAAGTCCCGCCCCTTTGCCAGAGCCGCTAGTTTTGTACTGCGTTCATGTGGGGACTGTGACACCAGTGGAAGCACGGCGGAGTTAGCTGTGCTCACTTTTGAAAGCTGCTCAGTTGAATTGTTAGTAAACCGCAGCCAATGCCCAAAGGATTTACTAAACTGAGGCGCGGACACCATTGCACCTGCTAGGAAGGCACACAATCCAGCACCTGCAATGAGAGGTATATATTTTTTCTTTTGTCGTTGCTTCAGCATTGATACCCGCTGAAAATTTCACATGAATTTCTTGCAACTCTAGCATCACTTGCGGACAATGTCGCTACTTTTAACTTTTGTATTCCTAATTTGGGGATCGTTATAGATGTTTCTCTTTTCTGGATGCGAATTCCAGCCATTTAAGTTAAAAATTTTGCATTTTTGTTTTTCTCTTTGCTTGTACAGTAAGGATTTAGCAATCTGCTGTAGAAGCAAAGATTGCCAGATTGTTTGCTACAAACTCTCACCTGTATATCTCTTTCTTCCTTATATAATGGTCAAAATCCTTCCCTAGGGGGAAGAAAAGGTATGTTGCCATTTCAGTCAAAAAAGTTTCTATTTTCTATTTCCCTCGGGTCTCGATCGGAGCTTGTTACATGACTCCATATTGTCATCTTGCGATCGCTAAGTTTTAAATTTTTCTAAACCATAGAGAAAATTGATGTATCTACATATACTAGCTTGGAAAATCGAATATTTAGTTTATCCTAATTAAATGTTGCAATTATTGCATTCTAAGAAAGAAATTAACCGCAGATAAACGCAGACGAAAGCAGATAAATTTGTACCTCAGTAGGTTGGGTTGAGGAACGAAACCCAACTATATTAATTATGTTTGGCGATTTTAAATTGGCTTGATAAATGACCTCGTAATGATAATTTTGCTAAGATTATTGGTACAAATTATGATAAGAAGATAAACCTACAGACTTGTGGAGGAAAAATGAGAGCGCAAGAAGTAATGGGAAGCGTTGATGATAAAGGTTTTCTGTGTTTGGATGAACCTCTTACGGTTCAAAAGCATAGCCGTGTTAAAGTAATTGTTCTATTTGTGGAAGACCAGGTAGAAGATGATGAATCAAAAGAGTCTATATTAGAAAGTCTTCGTATTTCATTACAAGAAGCAAAAGCTGGAAAAACTAGACCTGTTTCAGAACTGTGGGACGATATTGATGCAGAATGAAACACCATTCGTTCAAGTTCAATTTACAGAGCAATTTCAGAGCCGATTACGCACGTTGTCTAAAAAATATCCTCATATTCGGTCTGACATTCAACCAATAATTGGACAACTACAAGTAGGAGATTTTATTGGCGACCAAATATCTGGAACAGGGAATACTGTTTTCAAGGTACGAGTCCGAAACAGCGATATCCAGAAAGGTTATTCTCCTACTCATCTACTCTAAAAGCGAACAAGCAGATGTTGCAGCAGAGGAGATTAAGTTAGTTATAAAAGATTTTCAAAAAGACAGTAGTACTTTGCCAGAAACAAACCAGGAGTAACATTTAGATTATAGTTAGGACTAAGTAGGTGGGATCTGACTTTTTTCGTGCCCACCTACTTATGTAATCGTGCTTCAACGCCAAGAAGTTCATCGCAAAGCAAGTTTGGGAGTTTTCCCCTTCAAGCCAATCATCAACTTTAGAGCAAAGATTTTCAGGAAAGGAACTTGTCGCATGACTCGCAAACCAATGCGACGAACGATAGCGACTGGCAAAATGTTATTAGAAAAAACTCTATCTAACAAATCGGTAAAACCTAAGATGGTTAAGTTTTCTGGTTTGCGCCAGCGTTCGTATCTTTTGAGAGTTTTGATATTGCCAATATCTTCACCTTTCTCATGGGCTTCTTGCAGGACTTGCGCCAAAGCAGCTACATCTCGAATCCCTAAATTTAATCCCTGTCCGCCTACAGGATGGCAATTGTGTGCTGCATCCCCCACTAAAGCTAATCGATGGAGGACATAGCGATCGCTTTGCATGAGTTGAACTTGGAAAATAAAGCGATCGCCGAGTAATTCCAACCGACCCATGTGATTGCCAAATCGTGTTTGTAATTCTGCTAAAAACTGTTTGTCATCCAAAGCACACAAAGCTTTTGCTTCTTCGTGAGGAGCAGTCCATACAATCCGGCAACGGTTTCCTGGCAGTGGTAATATTGCAAAGGGACCGCTGTACCAGAATTTTTCATAAGCTGTGTTGTTGTGAGATTTTTCTGGCTTAACAAAAGCCACGATACAAGATTGCCAATACTTCCAACCTTTAGTTGTAATACCAGCAGCTTGACGAATGGGAGAACGGGAACCATCCGCAGCGACTACCAATTTGCTGCGGACTGTCCGCATTTCACCAGCCACTTTGATATCTACCATCACCATCTCTGGTTGGTAGTGGATCTTCACAACTTCTGCAGGGCACAGATACGTAACATTGTGGCAATCTTTCACAAATTCTTGTAAAGGGTGTAACAGTGCTTGATGTTCTGCCACGTAACCCAAATCTTTTGTACCGATATCTGATGTTTGCCATTCTACAACGGTAGGATGATCCGCATCGGAAAGGCGAACTTGGCGATAAATTTCGATCTTGGGCAATATTTTGTCCCAAACACCAATTCCTTGATATATCAGCGCCGAAAGCATATGTACGGCATAGGCTTGTCCTTTGGCGACAGCTGCTGATTCCACTTTTGCCTCAATCAGCAGCACGCTCAACCCAGAATCTTTCAGCGCAGAGGCTAGGGTTAAGCCAACAATTCCGCCGCCAACAATAACCAAATCGTAGTCGTACCCCCGCTTATGTGTCGAGGTTTGGGGGAGAGAAAGGGTTGGAGAAAGCTGTGCTTGCGCCATTGTTAAGATAAATTACAGCGTTTTAATTTATATTTTGACGCAAACAGGCAGTGAAGGGCAACAGTGACTGGTGACACCTTAGTTTACTGCTCTGGTGTTTGTTCTGCTTGTTCGGAATCTTCCTGTTCGTTCACTTTTTGTGTATTACCAGTTTTGACCCAACCTTCTTGGTCGCTACCTACGATCCGTATCCTTTGCCAGCCTCCATTTTCTTGCAGAACGATCACTCGAGAATTAAAGCCAACTCCACCAATACGTTCGGCTTCTGTTTGCGCTTCTGCTCGTAAACTTAAACCTTGTGGCCAAGTCACGCGTGCTCGGTAAGCTCCTGGTGGTAGTTTTTTTGGTGCTTCTTCTTTAGCCTTAGGTGATTCCGTAGGATCTGGAGTTGAGTCAGCAGAAGTTTCAGCTTTTGTCTCTGGTTGAGAATTTGATTTTTTTGCCGTGCTTTTAGAAACTACAGCTTTTGGATTTTTCCCTTTCACTGTGGGTAAATCGTTGGCAAAGATGGGTTTTGGAGGTGGAGTGGAAGTTCTATTCATAAAATATAGAGCTGTAGCAACACCACCTCCTACAAGAATGGCAAGCGCTAAGGAAATCCCAAGTATAAATTTAAATATGTTACCAATCATACTGACACCCTCAAGGTTAATCGTCACTAGTCAATAGTTAACAGTCAATAGTCAATAGTCAATAGTAATTATCGCTAAAATTATTATTTACAGACGCGCCATAGCGCGTCTCTATAGGTTACTGCAGTTGTCGTTGAATGCGATTGCTGAGAGAACTGTGTTTGGAAGCCAACCTAGCTCTACCTGCAGCCGCCCACTCTTGCAGTTTCTGAATTTGCTCGGTAGCAGTTCTTGCCAGAGGGATGATTTGACTGGCGGCTTCTAAAATATCATCTGTTGTGAAATCCCGGTTTTGGCTGAATCCAATATGCATGGCTTCAATCAAAGTTTGCTCAATTTCCGCTCCAGAAAAATCAGGAGTTTCATAAGCAAGTCTTTCAAGATCGTAATTTTTTATATTATGGGGACGCAACCGAGTTAAATGCACGGTAAAGATTGCTTTTCTCTCTTCTTGGGTCGGTAACCCAACAAAGAAAATTTCATCAAAGCGCCCTTTTCTCAGCATTTCTGGTGGTAGTGCTTGGATATCGTTAGCTGTAGCAACGACAAACACGGGTGAAGTTTTCTCAGCTAACCAGGTAATAAATGTCCCAAATACACGGCTTGTGGTTCCTGCGTCTCCTTTACTACCAAGCCCGGAGAATGCTTTATCTATCTCGTCTATCCATAAAATGCAAGGTGCAAGGGCTTCTGCAACTTGTATCATTTGTCGGGTCCGAGATTCAGATTCACCCACCAAACCACCAAATAATCTTCCTACGTCTAAACGTAATAAAGGTAAATGCCAGTGATGTGCGATCGCTTTTGCAGTCAGAGATTTCCCCGTTCCCTGAATCCCTATAAGTAGCAAACCTCTCGGGTGCGGTAAACCGTATTGTCGTGCTTTGTCTGTAAACGAACCACCACGTCGAAGCAGCCAATCTTTGAGGTTATCGAGTCCGCCAATATCGGAAATTTGTTCTGTCGCTGGGTAAAAGTCGAGAATTTGAGTTTGACGAATGGTCTGACGCTTTTCTTCTAGAACCAAGTCTACATCTTCTGGTAAGAGTTCGCCATGAGTTGCGATCGCCCTTGCCAAAACTCGGCGAATCCTTTCCATAGATAGCCCTTGGCAAGAGCGCACTAAGTCATCCATCACCTTAGTAGAAAGGGAGTTCCCAGTTGCTCCCAACAAGCGTTCTATTTCCCCTCTAATTTCCGATCCTGAAGGTAAAGGGAACTCCAAAACAGTTAAAACTTCCGTTAGGTCATCAGGAATGGCAATTCTGGGAGACAGCAAGACGATATTTTTTGGTTGCGACTTCAGAAGTCGGGCGAGGTTGCGAAGTTTGCGAGAAATCGCCACATCATCTAAAAATCGATGGTAATCGCGAAGAATAAACACAGCAGGTGCAGACGCAGGGACTTTTTCCACAAATTCCAAAGCCTGCAAGGGATTGCGACGACCAAAACCTGCATCATTTGGATTACCTTGGTAACCATCCACAAAATCCCAAGTATAAACTGGACGATTACCCTGATTTGCTGCTTCTTCCCGGATAGAGGCTTCCAAGCGTTCCTCTTCATAGGTGGGAATGTAGATCAAAGGGTAGCGGGCGCGGAGCAGCAATTTAAACTCATCACGAAAAGTCATAGGTAACAGTCATGAGTCATTGGTTATGTAGTCATTAGCCATTAGTTGAGAGCCAAAAGTCAAGACTCTAGAGGCAAGAATATAATTTGCTATGTTAGCCTCCAAAAACTCGTAAATCATAACAGCATGAGAGTAATTCTGGATATTCCTCAAGAGTTAGCGATACAAAACAGTTCCTTGGAAATTCCCCAGACCAGTTTGTTAACAACCATGGATAAGTATTTACTATATGCGATCGCTCTTTCGTTCATCGTCATTGTCGCCTGAGACATATAATTGAAGTAATACCTTCAATCGCTTTGATTCAATATGGCTCAGCTATCCCAGCCACGTCGAACACGGATACTGCCACAGACTATGGTAAAATCTGAAGAATTACATTACCGTACAACGCAACGTCGTGAACTTGGTACGCAGTGTCGTACTATTTTTGAACGCATTCGTCCCCAACTCATTGAAAAGCATTACAACTGGTTTATCGCCATTGATGCGGATAGTGAAAACTACCTTTTGGACTTGAAACTAGAAGGTTTGCTACAACAAGTTCGCGATCAATATCCTAATCCAGATGCCAAACTCACTATTTTTCGCCTGAATGAAACTGGAGCCTGTGGTAGGATATGATTGCAGGCAGGTTTGGTGACAACGGAGAATTATTCTTTGAAATACAACTGGTAGCAGCTAATAACGAACAGTTTGAAGTTGAAGCGCTGTTTGATACAGGATTTACAACAGGGTGGCTGGGGATAAATTTTCAAGACCTAGAAGCTCTTGAGTGGTCAATAATTACACCAAAAATAGAAATGCAGACCGCGAGAGGGTCAGAATATTTTGATTTATACGAAGGAAAAGTCATTTTTGATAACAAAGAATTTATAATTCCCGTTCATGTAGGAGAGGAACTTTCTGATACTTTGATGGGTTTGCTCTGGTTAGATATCATGCAGCTAGTTGTGAATAAACCAAGAGGGATTTTGACACTAGAAGCAATGGAAATAGATTAATTTGATTAGTAATTTTTGATCGCTGCTACTACCATTTTTTCAACTTTGTTGGACATGATTACGAATTGGTAAGCCAAATTCTGCTGCAATGATTGGGTGGGGGTGGGTAATCAATGCTTAAAGCATATAGACTATTCTTCTACCAATTCTACAAACCAAGCGCTAGCGTAAAGCGTGTGATGGAAACTACCTGTATTTTTCATTCCTTAAAAAGGGAACACTAAGGGGAGAATTGTGCGGCTAAAATTCTATGACCCCCAGTGAACTCAAAGCTTATTTAGGCAACCTAATCCGTAAAAACTTGCATATCAGCACAATGATCTGGGGAGCACCCGGTATTGGTAAATCAAGTATTGTAGGACAACTTGCCCAAGAACACGATATTGATTTTGTAGATGTGCGCCTCAGCCAACTTGCTCCTACAGATCTGCGTGGATTACCCGTGGCTGAAGATGGTATTTCTAAATGGTATCCGCCAGAATTTCTTCCCCGTAGCGGTAAGGGCATACTGTTTTTAGATGAACTGAATATGGCTCCTCCCGCAATGCAAGGAGTTGCCCAACAATTGATATTAGACCGTCGCGTCGGTTCTTACATAGTTCCCCATGGTTGGTTTGTGTGGGCTGCAGGTAACCGCAAAGAAGACCGTGCTGCCGTATTTGATATGCCTGCGCCTTTAGCCAACAGGTTTTTACATCTTGAAGTACAAGCAGATTTCGACAGTTTCAAAGCTTTCGCCTTAGAAACAGGAGTACACGAACAGATTATTGCCTTTCTCTCCTTTCGTTCAACCTTATTACACAAACTCGACCCGCAACAACCTGCTTGGCCCTCTCCCCGTTCTTGGGTAATGGCAAGCCAACTGCGTCATGCTGGCTTGGATATTTCTCCTGCTGTCGGTACGAGTGCGGCGGCTGAGTTTGTAGCATTTATCATTCTTTACGAAACCCTACCAAACCTAACCCCCATTTTAGAAGGCAAAGGAAACAATATTCCCTTTCCCACAGAACCAAGTGCAAGATACGCAACTGCCATTGGCTTAACAGTACGTGCGACTGATGCCAACCAAGCTTACAATGCCTTTACTTGGTTAAACAAAGTTGCAACAGCAGAGTGGGTGCAGTTATTTGCTGTGGATTTATTTCGAGTCATGCGGAGTAAAGGACAAATGGGAATGTTAGCAAACTTTGTTAAAAAAGATCCCGATTTGCAAAAGTTTTTACAAGATTTCCAGCAACTCGTAGCACTGTAATGCAAAATTGAGAATTTTAGATTTTGGATTGGGAATTGGAGATAAGGTTTTCCCCCTCATCTCCCTCATCTCCCTCATCTCCCTTGTCCCCGTGTCCCCCTTGTCCCCTCATGACAGATACCCAAAAAATTATCAGCGCCTCCATACTCCGCGTGCGGATGAAGTCGCCCTTTTTTGCGACTTTAGCAATGTTCGCCCGGTTTGTTCCCACCCAACAACTATCAACAGCAGCAACGGATGGTAAAGACATTTTTTTTAATCCAGATTATTTACTCTCTTTACCTCCATCTCAACAGGATGGGCTCTTACTCCACGAGGTTTTACACGCCGCATTGCTTCACGTCCTGCGTCGGGGTGTGCGCGATGCTACCTTATGGAATATTGCTGCTGATATTGTTGTCAATGGAATCATTTCTCAGCAAGATAAATTTGATCTTCCTTCAGGTGGTTTGCGAGATCCCGAGCTAGAAAATCTTAGCGTTGAAGAGGTTTACGAATTGTTACTCAAAGATGCTCATCTTTGTCTGCATTTACCGGAACTGGATTTACTCTCGCAAGCACCGGGGATGGGATCGGGTGACTCTGGAATATTTTCGCCTGGGGATAGTCTTTCGGAAGCAAGAAAAGCTGCTATGGAAGCAAACTGGCGAAATGCTTTACAGCAAGCCTCTGTTATTGCTCGTACAACTCAACATGGCAACTTACCCGGTGGTATGGAGCGGGAATTAGGAGCATTAACTTCTGCTCAGATTGATTGGCGTGCTTACCTTTGGCGCTATTTAGTACAGACACCTACAGATTTTTCGGGTTTTGACCGCCGCTTTATTGGACGCAAGCTGTACCTAGAAACCTTACAAGGTGAATCGGTTTATGTTTATGTAGCTATTGATACTAGCGGTTCTATTGACAACCAGCAACTGCAAATGTTTTTCAATGAAGTTCGAGGAATTTTAAATGCTTATCCCCATCTTCAGTGCGAGTTGTACTACGCAGATGCTGAGGCTTACGGACCCTATGAACTGAATTCCGATAGCACCATACCAAAACCTAAAGGTGGAGGTGGTACATCATTCGTGCCATTTTTTGAGAAAGTTGCCACAAGTTGGGATCGGCAAACTCAAGGTGTGTGTGTTTATTTAACAGATGGTTATGGTGATTTTCCGGAGGAAAAACCCGAATTACCCGTATTGTGGGTGGTAACGCCCGGAGGATTGGCTTTAGAGGAGTTTCCTTTTGGCGAAGCTGTACGGTTGCTATCTGTTTGAAAAGAGTTCAGTAAAAATATCAAAGTAATTTTGGCAATAGCTATGACAAATTAGTAACCAAGCACTCTTGGAGTGAAATTCAGTTTAAATAAAATCTTTTTCTATATATATAGATGCTTGATAGTCCCCAATCTTCAAAATCTCTCTCACTTGAACAAGAAGCAGCTAGTGAAGAAACTTCACAACTCCGGTTGGAGGAATTGGCTAGAAGCAGTACTGAACTATGTAGGATTGTCGCTACAAATCCCAGTGCTGCTCCAGAATTATTACGGGAGTTAGGTTATAGTGCTGATGAAATAACACGTCGGTCTATCACTTCCAATCCCAATACTCCGGTAGAGGATTTATTGGAATTAGGGACAGAGTTTCCAGAAGAATTTTTAAATAATCCAATTTTACCGCTAGTCGTGTTAGAAAATCCTAATTTTCTGGCAGATATCTCACAAGAAAGTTTACTGATTTTGCTAAAACACGATGCAGTCCCAAGTTGGTTTCTTGAATGGGTAACAAATCTAGATTCTGAAGAATATGAGGAAGTTTTTCTAGCACTGCTCGTAAAACCCGATGTTCCTCAAAACGCTTTGTCCAAACTAACTCGCAGTCAGAATTTGGTTATTGCTCAAGCAGCGAAACTTCATGTTAATTTGGCAGGAGAGATGGATGAAGGATGGGAGGAAGCAGCAAAGGCTGCCATACAAACGACTCTATTGTACCTTTCTGGAGAAGAGTCATTCTTACACAGTATCGGTATAGTTCCTGAGTTTTTAGTATCTGCTTTACCCGGTTTTAAAGACCGATATTTGTCCGTTGCGAAAAATCCCGATACGTCTCCACAAATTCTACAAAGTTTAGTAGAAAACACAGAATTTAGAGATAGTGTAGCTGCCCATATTGCTGAAAATCCGAACGCTCCTGCTGCAGCATTAAAAATATTGTTAGGAGATGAAAACGATCGCATTCGTGATGCTGTTGCTTGCCATCCCAACACACCTCTGTCAGTTTTGCAAGAGTATCAACAGCAACTGGCTAATATCAAAAATCCCGTGACTTCAGCAGAAACGCTGAGTGAATTAGCAACAAGTCCTTGGGTAGAAATCCGCAAAGGAGTTGCTTTTCACCCCAACACACCACAAGTCATTTTAGAGCGACTGGCGCAAGATGAATCTTGGCGAGTCAAGACAGCTGTGGCTCTTAATATAAATACCCCCAGTTGGGTGTTAGAACAACTGGCGCAAAATGAAACCGAGCCCGTTTGTGAAGCTGTCGCTTGTAACCCCCACACGCCAGGAATAGTTTTGGAAAAATTGTGTGAGGTTGGATATTGCACTCATTGCAGTCTTATTGCCGAACACCCCAATACAAGTGCAAATATTTTAGAAAAACTAGCAACAAATTTTCAGGGAATACGTGAAGGAGTGGCAAGAAACAGCAACACACCAGTCTCTCTTTTACTGAAACTTGCTCAAGATGCTTGTGAAGGTATTCGAGTGGCTGTAGTTGGAAATCCCAAGACTCCCCACGATGCGATCGCATCTCTCAAAATAGATCCCGACTATGATGTGCGTTTTGCTGCAGTCAGACGCAGCCATCAAGACGCCGAGTATCGCATCAAACCACCTATTCCAAAATGGTTTTCTGAGTATCCCATAACACTAAGAACAAAAGCCAAGGATCTGGCACTTTATATTCGCGTACCCGTACTATTTACAGATAGTTGGATGAACGATGATAGACCACTTTTGCCATTGAGTACGCATCAGTTGCAAAAAATTTCTCTAGAGCAGTTAGTGGAAGATGCAAAATCTCAAGATAATGAAGTTCGTATCCGCGTAGCTATTAACCCCAATACCCCCATCGATCTTTTGGAAAAATTGGCAAACGACGAAGATGATTATGTCCGTCGCGCTGCGGTCACTAACTCAAACGCGTCTGTGAATATCTTGGAAAAATTAGGTTTAGATACCAATTCTGATGTACGAGAAGTTGTAGCATATCATCCCCATACTCCTGTTACGACTCTCACGCAGCTAGCAGAGGATAGAGGTTGGCATATCCGTAAAGCAGTGGCATCACACCCAAACGCCCCTGCAAGCGTCTTGAATAAACTAGCAGAAGATCCAACAGAAGAAGTTAAACGCGCTGTCTTTGAGAACGTAATACGATTTTTTAACAATTTAGAGTTTGTCAGTATTTTTCAAAAATTGGCAGAAGATCAATCAATTTTTTCTCATTTTTCCAGTATAATTGCTTCTCACCCCAACACGCCAAAAAGCATTTTAGAAAGACTGGCAAAGGGGAAATGCGGTCAATTCATTGCTGCTAATTCCAATACTCCCATCAATGTTTTATTGCAACTTGCAAGAAATGTAGATGGCTCAATTCAAAGAGAAGCGATCGCTAATTTGTGGGTACATCTGACGACCAATTCCGATATTTCTAGCACCGATTTAGAACAAATCACAGCAATCAACGATATAAAATTAAAAACAGCTATAGCCCGTTACCCAAAAACTTCTAACGAGATTTTAGAACAACTTGCTCGGGATTCATCTTGTAACATTCGTACAGTTGTTGCTCAAAATCCCAATCTTTCTCTTCATACTTTGAAACAACTGCTAAAAGATGAAGATAGTTATGTGAGCAAAGCTGCACTTGCTACCTATCTGCAAAATTTTTCGGAAAATCAAAATACCCCAAACAGTATTTTAGAACAGTGGCAAGTCGTGCAAAATCCAAAAGCACCACCAAAGGTTCTTGTAAAATTAGCAAAGAGTCCATGCTTAATCGTTCGCGAAAATGTTGCCTCTCACCCCCAAGCTTCTACAAAGCTTCTCCATCAACTTGCATTAGATAATTGCAGTCGAGTCCGCTTTCAGGTGGCACAAAATCCCAAGACTCCTGCCAATCTTTTACAGCAGCTCTCTCAAGATCGAACGGAGCGGGTCAGGATGGCTATCGCACAAAACCCCAACACACCTACTAACGTTCTCGAAGAACTAGCCTGCGACTATGAATGGCATAGCAACATCCACCAAGCAGCAGTGAAAAATTTGATACAACGTCGCTCTCTCAAGGTTGGCTCAATTTTGGAAAGTTACATTACCTCTGATGAGCCGCCTCTCACACGCTTTTTGGTTTTCTTACACCCTCTTGCTCCAAGCTCTTTGTTAATGAGGAACTTTCGCTCATTGTTTTGGCATGAAAGGTATGCGATCGCGCAAAATCCCAATACCCCAACAACAATTCGCCAACAACTCGCTCAAGATAGTAACTGTTTGGTTCGTGCAGCCGCCAAAGCTAATTTGTAGCTGTAAGTTGAGGAATTGTAAAGTAAAAAGTTGTTCCCACTCCCGGTTCTGACTCAGCCCAAATGTGTCCGTGATGTCTTTCAACTATTTTTTTACAAATTGCCAAACCAATCCCAGTTCCCGGTACTTCTTTACGGCTGTGCAGTCTTTGAAATATTTGGAAAATACGCTCGAGATACTGTGACTTAATCCCTATTCCATTATCTTTGACACCAAAAAGCCATCCCTCATCTTTTAATTCTGCTTTAATTTGAATTTTGGGTGGTTCTTCACGGCGAAACTTAATAGCATTACTCACTAAGTTCTGAAATAGCTGTACCATTTGCGTGCTATCAGCCATAACCGTCGGTAGGCGATCGCTATCCACACTAGCATTGTTCTCTCCAATCAGCACTAAAAGATTGTTGAGTGCTTGACGCACAACTGTATTGCAATCACAAGAAGCAAAAGCTTTTCCTTTAGTCCCTACACGAGAATAGGCAAGCAAGTCTTGAATTAACTGGCGCATTCGTGCTGCCCCATCTATGATGTAGGCAATATACTCTGTAGCAGTTTCGTCCAGACAATTTTGATACTCATCTGCCAATAGTTGAGTATAACCTGCTACTGCCCGTAATGGTTCTTGTAAATCGTGAGATGCTACATAAGCAAACTGTTCTAACTCTTGATTGGAACGTTGTAATTCAGTATTAAGCTCTTGTAATGTATTATTTGCTTCATAAAGTTCTTGCGTTCTCTGTTGAACTCGAATTTCTAATTGATTTTTTGCTTGTCTGAGTGTTTGCTCTGCTTGTTTTTGCAAGGTAATATTTTGAGACATCGACATACCAGCAAAAATTTCTCCTTGCTCGTTTCGCACGGGTACGACATGAAAACGGTAAATGCGATCGCTATAGGGAATATCAACAACGATCGTCGTTCCCATCAATGCAGAACGATAGCAAGGTTCTAACATCGCGCTAATTTCTGCTGGCAAAACTTCCCAGAGAGCTTTTCCCTCTGTTGTTTCGCGACTCAGTCCAACTTCTATTAACTCCGTTCCTTCAACTAATGTATAACGCAGTTGGCGATCGAATAGGGTCACGAAACCATTAGGAAAATTCTGCACAAGGGTACGATAAAGCTCTTCACTGCGTCTGAGGCATTCTTCTGCTTGTTTGCGAGCGGTAATATCCCGACAGGTAATAACCCGTCCCACAATTTGCCCGTTCAAAAACTGAGGCTTGGAGTAACGTTCGCAAATTTTGCCGTTCTTAAGTTCAAAAATGCCATATCCTTGAAAATCTGGTTGAGCCAGTTCTTGTTCAATTTGAACGCGAAGATTCTCTGGATTTTTTAATTGCTTGTAGACACAGAGTAATACTTTGCTATGGTCGTCCTTGTAAGGAACCAAGTCCTCAATTTTCCATAAGTCGATATATTTTTGGTTAAAAGTGATAATTTTATCGGTCAAATCTAGCGCCAGAATTGCATCTGCGGTTGATTCTAAAGTTGTTTGTAGCAAAGAAAGAGAATGTTCAACTTCTGTAGTGCGTTCCCGAACACGTTGCTCTAACAGTTCGTTAGTCTGTTTTAAAGAAATTTCTGCCTGTTTCAGTGCTTCTTCTGCTTGCTTGCGTTCCTGATTTTCTTTTTGTAGTGCTAAATTTGCTGCTTCTATTTGCGTTGGGCTTGGCAAAGCTAAAGCCAAAGAAACTAACGGTCCTAATTGCAAAGCAGTATATACAGAAATAATAGCTGTTCCGGCTTTCACCAAACCAGTGAGCCAGTAAGCTGGATACCAAAGAGTCCAAATTGCAAGTAAGTGAGTTGTGCCACAGAATATGATAAAGGCTCCGAATAGACGGAATATCCAACGAAAGGGTAAATCTTGACGCTTGCGGGCAAAGTAAATTAACCAAGCTGGAATAGAATAATAGGAAAGCCCGATCGCTAAATCTGAAAGCAAATGCAACCAGACCAGTTCTGGTTTCCACAGATAACAGTGTCCGTGAGGAATAAAATTATTTGGTGATATCAAATTATTAAGAAATTCCCACATATGACTGTTCTTTAATTTTAATTTGCTCTAGATCCCCTACTTCTTTAAGGATACAGCTAGTCAATAGGTGGTGGCTTCCCTCATTCGCCTGCTCGTCTCTCGATCCGGTGTCAAAGTCAAGGGCTGATGAATGCAGACTGCGAGGTACAGCATCGTTATAGAGGTAAAACCTCTGAAACAGCTATTCCCAGGCGGAACCTGGGAACGAGTTGAGGGAGCCGTCCCATCATTTGCAAACAGCAACCTTGCAAGAAGTTGGGGCTGTAACGGGCTTTAACTATTTGTAATAGCAAGCAAGCGTCAGTTAATTCGGTAGTTCCTTTTTCAAAGCCTCCAATGAAGCCCAACGTCGATCGACAGGTGTATCTAACTTACTAACAGCATTGGGTACAATACCGGGACAGTTGGCGTCACACAATTGCCTTTGTGGAAACTCCAAAGACATTTGCTCGTATAACCATTCACTCGGATAAAAATATCCTTGAGGTGACAAAGTTTCTACTAGATCGTCAAAGGCAACTTCTCGTTCTAATGGGAGGTCATCTGCTTGGGGATCTGTTTCTTCTAACCAAATGATTTCTTTGGTCTTAATTGCCAAACGATGATTGTAATTCTGCAAGCACCGATTGCAAGTACAAGTAACGATCGCTTCTGCCTGACTTGAAACTTCTAAGTAATTTCCTTGATGCTGTACGCGGATGAAACCGCGAACTGGTGTCAGGGTTTCTAGACCGGGCAAAAACTCTTTGACCTGAATTTCTTCCGTCCGCTCGGGCGCTTTAGTTAGTTGCGGAATGTAAATCGCGTCCATGACACTTGTGAGACATCCTCACTTGATAGCAAAATTTATGCACGTCTCTAAGTTTAGCTTTTCTACAAATGAGTTTAATCACTTTTTAATTCGGATTTCCGAAATTTTTTGAGAAAATTCAAACGATTTGAGATTATAGATTATAAGCCTGAGTTGCGATCGCTCCGCCTACAGTTTTTTTGTATAAAAACATACGAAAAGCAAGGGGCAATAAATTATTTCTAACTACGCCCCTTGCCCAATTCTCAACGCCCAATGCCCGTCATGCCAGTGAAGCAAGACGTACAACAAGGTGACGATGTGGCTCTTTTCCTCGGCTAAAAGTTTCCAAATCACCAAATTCCTTTAACAAGGTGTGAACTTGACGGCGTTCGGCGGAACTGAGGGATTTTATTTCCACTTCTAGCCCTGAAGCACGGGCTTGCTCTGCTGCAATTTCTGCCATTGAACGAATTTCTGCATATCTCCTGACACGATAGCCATTTAATTCCACGGTGTAAGAAGCTTGCAAATCCGGTGATTGATTCAAGTTGAGAACAGTGTTTGCCAAATACTGAACTGCATCTAGCACTGAACCATCAGGACCGATAAAAGTCGCTATTTGTTCTGGTGTTAACTTACTCTCATCAATTGTCAGCCAGTAGCTGTCCGATTCCGGGGAATCCTCAAAATCATCAGATGCGGGAGTTGTTTCTATCTCACCTGTCACTTCAACAGACAATCCACTTAGTTGCAGGAGTGTTTTTAACCACTCCTGACCCCGTTCTATTCGATTATCGGTCATCGAAAAATTGGGTCTGAAACCCCGTCCTTTAGCGAAGCGAAGGACGGCTTTACAAATATCTTCTAAGCAACAATTAGTCCGTTTGAACGACGAATTAATTGTATTTTGCTAGAAGCAATCTGCCCCAACCGTTTCCAGTTAGCATCGCTGACAGATACTTGTTTTTCGGTGTCGCCACTGACGTGACCAATCCCTTTTGGGGAGTTAACCTGTAGTCTTTTTCTTAGAACTTTTTGGCTCAAAAGGTAGCGCTTTTTGCTGTGTACCTTCTGCCTGTTTTTCCTGAGCATCTACAACTTTTTGCAGTTCCTCTGGTAGAGGTTCGCGCATCAGTATATAGGTTTGCAGAGTCTGGAAGATATTACCAATCACCATATACATTAATACCCCTGCAGGTAGTGGGAAGAACAAGAACATCCCAGAGAAAATAACAGGAGTAATTTTGTTTACTGTATCCTGCTGCGGATTGGCACTAGCAGTATTCTGTGACCCGGATAAAATTTGGCTGACGTAAAGGGTAATACCAAATAGAATGACCATCGCTACAACGTCCCAATGGATTGTACCATCTGGGTCTTGTGCGCCCACTCTGCCTAAAGCGTCAATAAAGAGAAATCCTTGATTGGCGGCTAATCCAGGAATAGTTCCTTGAATTGTTACATCTCCTGGCTGCAGTGCTTCTATATTACCCTCAGCATCAATTGTTACCCGGTCTTCCCCTTTAATAATTTTCCATTCGGGGATGAGGTTGGTGTTAGGGTGTTCTGCTAAAAGTGCATCAAATGGTTTGCCTTCAGGTGTTTGATACACTATTTTAGTGTGTTCTCCCACCGCTAACTTGCTACCTCCAGGCAAGATAGCACTTACCTTTAGGTGTTCCCCTTCAGCGACATAAATATTTTGGGGAGGGGTTGCAAAGGCTTGAGGTTGAATTCTTTCAATTTGTTCGGCAGGAAAAATTTGTAAGTTAATGCTGTAGTTAACTCCAGCAAAAGGAGAACCCCTTAAAGTCGCAAACAACGCTAGTAAAACCGGCATCTGCAAGAGCAATGGCAAACAACCTGCAAGTGGATTGCCAAATTCCTTTTGGGCGTTAAGCATTTCCTCCTGTTGCTTTTGCGGATCGTCCTTATAACGTTCTTTAATTTCTTGCATCCGCTTGTTCATCAGAGGCTGTACAATCCGCATTCGTCGCATATTGCGAATTGAACCAGCACTTAGGGGATAAAGTGCGAAGCGGATAATCAATGTTAATGCTACAATCGCCAATCCATAGCTAGGCACAATCCCATAGAACAAGTCTATGATTGGCAGCATTACGTTATTCGAGAGAAACCCGATACCAAAATCCATTATTCTGAATTCAACCTGAGGTACTGTGAAATTGACTTAATCTAATTTATCTAAATTATCTTATCGGTGATGGGGCATCGGGTGTTGGGAATGGGGCATTGGGAATGGGACATGCGTTGTTCTTCTCTCCCTTGTCCCCCTTGTCTCCCTTGTCTTTAGCCCCTGACTCACTACTTCCTGTTCGCCGCAATATAATTGGGGTTTTTGGCGATAACTCTTTCTTCAATGTAGTCGTAGATTTCGCGAAATTTGGGAATAGCTCTCAATTCCAAACGACTGCCATCCTTCATGGTGATCACCATATCTCCCCACAAGCCAATCCCACGGGGTACCTTGACAATTTTAGCCACTTCAGAGTAAATCACGTCGCTGCGTACTCGGCCCATCCAACCTCCTGTTACGGAAACTCGGCGATCGGTGATCCGAAACCGCAGCCATAATGCCCTAACAATTGCGCCAACTGTCAATGGTATACCAACCACAGTTAGCCCAATCAGTATGTTGATGATTAGATCCCCAATATGAGGACCACCCTCAAAATAAACTTCCTCACGAATTCCCATTGAACACCTCGGCTTGTGCTAACAACTGCTCTAATTCTTGCAGAAATTGTTGGGTTACGCACTCTTGTTCTGCGGCTGTTGGTTTAACAACAACAACAAGTCGCCAACCTGGTGATATTCTGGGCAACAACTGATGCATCGCTGCTGCTATTTGCCGCTTAATGCGGTTGCGAACAACTGCTCGTTTGCTAACTTTTGTGCTAATTGAGATACCAATTTGGGTTGGAGGAAGCGAAGGAGAGAGGGTGAGGGGGTGAGGGGGTGAGGGGGTGAGGGGGGAATGTTCCCCTTGTTCTCCTTGTCTCCCCTGTCCCCCTTGTCTTGCTTCAGGGGGAGCATCCAAAGAAGGCTTTACAGAAGGCAACGATCGCAAGGCTCTCAGCGTAAAATATCGACTGTGACGCCGGATACCTTCGCGAAAAACTGCCTGGAAATCTTTTCGAGATTTTAGTCTATGCGCTTTGTGCAATGCCACAACTTATGACAGGGTATTGCTTTGCAGAACTCTAAACGCTCAAACGATAACGTCCCTTTCTTCTTCTTGCTTTAATGACGTTTCTACCGTCTGGTGTCCGCATTCTTGCTCGAAAACCAGAGGTTCTTTTTCTCTTTCGGTTGGTTCCCTCTAGGGTTCTTTTCATACTTGTGCCCTCTCTAGATGATTTTTATAAAAAAAAGTCACAATTTACAATTTTATCATAATCAATAAAGAATGGGAATGAGAGGGATTGGGGGTTAGGGAGACAACGTATAACTTTCTCCCTTGTCCCCAGACGTCCCTAACTAATGCTGAGAATCCACGTCCCAAGGTACTGGGAGAGCGGTACATCTCCAGAGGATTGAATGAGGCAATTGAAGTAAAACATTCCGCCTGATGCTGGGTTTTTTACGTTAGAGAGAACCAATTCTACATTGCTACCTGCTGGTACTGGCTCTTGGGGATACATTGTAATCACGTGATTGTCTTTGTCCCACTTGACCTCAGAGAGGGGAACTGCTTTACCTTTAACCCGTATTTCCATCTTCTTGGTATCGAACGATCCTTTGTAATACTCCGGGTAACTGATTACAAATTGAGCAACCGCTTTTTTGAGCTTTTTATTGGGGATTTTTAATCGATAGCGATCCCAGCCATTCGTTTGACCGCCAAAGTCCAATCGGAAGGGGAGTTGGTTTTCACCTTTAACACCACTAAATAATGTGAATCCGGGTAAGCCTTCCGCCAAAGCGATCGCTGGAACACTTGCCAGCAAACAGCTAGTTATGGCTAAAGCAGAAAGTAAACGTCGCATGGTCAAGCTCCTGAGGCAGAAAATTACTCTTGGTTAATAGTTAGTAGATAAGCAATGATTAACTACTAACGGCTACACAACACTGTAACTAAACTTTACTACTGATTATCAACAATGGACGTAACATAAGTTGGAAATGTGCCATATAAGTATATTTATGGTTATTTTATGTAATAGAGTAATTTTTCTAACTTGTTATTGAAAGCCATTGCTACCCCTAGTAAAAATACTGTTTTTACTAGATTTTATTAATAAATATATAAAAGTGTATCGAAATATATTAATTCTGTTATAAAAATTCAGTCAGTTATTAAAGACATTAAGATTTAACTTGAACTAGATTGAGTAGAATGATCTTTACTCAAAGCAAAAGTTTTTTCAATTTTTGCTAATAACTTTTAGAGAAGAATTTGACTAGTATTGCGGTATGTAAAAAAAAGGCAACAAAATTTTTCAATCCCTAAAAGAAGTTGAAGACAACGAGGCAAAATTTGGGGATCAAACTAGGATGAGCAATAGAGGACCCAAGAAAGTGTGAAGGGTAAGGTGAAATTAGATTGTATAAGGCAGAAGTACGCTGGTCAGAAGGCACAGGGGCATAACTTAAAAATTTTTCTCTCCTTCTGCTTCATACCCTCTGCCTTCTGCCTTACCTGAAGGGCTAATAAATTCAAGAGTGCGGAAGCGAAGGTTAAGTTATACTAGCTAGCTAATTGCTGAGAGCCAACGCTCATGCACCACAGACGCGCTTGTTGCCTCATCAGAAAATTTTCAGAGATGGCAGAAGATATAAGTATTTATTCGCAAGGAGATTGCATGAGAATAGCTGTCGCTAAAGAAATAGAAGTTTGTGAGCGTCGAGTTGCCTTAATTCCTGACACCGTTGCTAAATTGGTAAAACAAGGTTTGGAGGTATGGGTAGAAGCGGGTGCAGGTGAGCGGGCTTTCTTTTCTGATGCTGCTTATGAAGCAGCAGGAGCTAAAGTTATATTTGATACTTCTACGTTGTGGAGTGAAGCAGATATTCTGGTCAAAGTCAGCCCACCGCAAGAAAGAGAAAACGGACGTTCTGAAATTGACTTGCTAAGAGAAGGCTCTATTCTCATCAGCTTTCTGAATCCGTTGGGCAATCCATTGACAGCGCAACAACTTGCAGAGCGCAAAATTACTGCTCTAAGTATGGAGATGATTCCCCGGACGACAAGAGCCCAAAGTATGGATGCTTTATCGTCGCAAGCATCAATAGCCGGTTATAAAGCTGTTTTGATTGGTGCAGCAGCATTACCGAAATATTTTCCCATGTTGACAACTGCAGCAGGAACCATAGCTCCTGCAAAAGTTTTTGTCATGGGTGCTGGTGTAGCAGGCTTGCAAGCCATTGCAACAGCAAGACGTTTGGGAGCGATCGTAGAAGCGTTTGATATCCGCCCTGCTGTTAAAGAAGAAGTACAAAGCTTGGGGGCAAAATTTGTTGAAATCAAGCTAGAAGAAGAAACAACTGCGGCTGGAGGCTACGCTAAAGAAATCTCCGAAGCCAGCAAAAAGCGGACTCAAGAAGTTGTAGCCGAACACGTCAAAAACGCCGATGTTGTGATTACTACAGCGCAAGTTCCTGGTAAAAAAGCACCAATTCTAGTCACTGAAGAAATGGTGGCGCAAATGAAACCAGGTTCAGTTGTTGTAGATATTGCAGCCGAACAAGGTGGGAACTGTGCTTGTACCGATCCGGGCAAAGACATTATCTGGAACGGAGTGACTGTAATTGGTCCCATCAACTTACCATCATCCATGCCAGTCCACTCCAGCCAGTTGTACTCCAAGAACATAGCATCATTGATGCAACTTTTGATTAAAGACAAAGGCGTACAGGTGAATTTTGGTGACGACATTGTTGATGCAGCTTGCATTACCCATGCAGGCGCAATTCGCAACCAGCGAGTCAGCGACGCCTTAAAAGCCTTAAGCAGCGTAGCATGACAAAAAAGGAATTGCTAATGGCTAATAGAGAAAATTAGCCCTTAGCAATTAGCCATTAGCAGTTAGCAATTAGCCATTAGCAACTAGGAATTTATCAATGTCAGAAGCATTACTTGCAGCTTTGTTTGTCTTTGTATTAGCATCTTTTACGGGATTTGAAGTCATTAACAAAGTACCCCCAACTCTCCACACTCCCCTGATGTCCGGTTCAAACGCGATTTCTGGAATCGCAGTCCTTGGAGCGATAGTCGCTTCCGGTGCAAAAGAGTGGAATCTTTCAGTCATTCTTGGTTTGATTGCTATTGTACTAGCAACCGTAAACGTAGTGGGTGGGTTTCTAGTCACAGATCGGATGCTGCAAATGTTTAAGAAGAAGGCTAATACCTGATGGCTAATGGCTAATAGCTAACAGCTAATGGTAAGTAAGTCGGTGTTAAAAATTGTCGTCATGACAAGGCAGATGGCAGAGGGTAGATGGCAGAAGGGAAGAGGTTTTTAGGTAACTTTACTTTTCGTTACATACTTCGGTTTTTTTGCGCCTCTCTACTTAATTAACAATTAGCAATTAGCAATTAGCAATTAGCAATTAGCAATTAGCAATTAGCAATTAGCAATTAGCAACTAGCAATTAGCAATTATGAACAATTTTCTTCCTACAGGGATTCAGCTTGCGTACTTAGTCGCTGCATCCTTATTCATTCTGGGCTTGAAAAAGTTGGGTTCACCCGCAACAGCACGCCAAGGTAATGTTGTTGCAGCAGTGGGTATGCTTTTAGCAATTGTGGCAACACTGCTAGACCAACACGTACTGAACTATGAAATGATTTTGTTGGGCTTGGCGATTGGCTCGGTGTTGGGTGCGATCGCAGCTTACAAAGTCCAAATGACAGATATGCCCCAAATGGTGGGTTTGCTAAACGGCTTGGGAGGTGCGGCTTCAGCCCTCGTCGCCGTTGCAGAGTTTTGGCGGTTGTTAAGCACTTCTGGTGGAGTCACCCTTGATGCCAATATCTCGATGCTTCTGGATGTGTTGATTGGTGGTGTCACCTTTACGGGTAGCACCATTGCCTTTGCAAAACTGCAAGGCATTATGAGTGGTGCTCCAATTACATTCCCCTTCCAAAAAGCTTTTAATGCTTTCCTCCTGTTTGCGTATTTGGCAGGTAGTGCCTATATGCTAGTCGCACCAAATAACTTACCTGTATTCTTAGGAATCGTTTTCGTTTCCCTGGTATTGGGTGTGATGTTTGTCATTCCCATTGGTGGTGGCGATATGCCTGTGGTGATTTCATTATTGAACTCATTTTCAGGATTAGCTGCTGCTGCTGCTGGATTTGTGGTGATGAACAATATGCTCATCATTTCTGGTGCTTTGGTTGGAGCATCCGGTATTATCCTTACCGAAATTATGTGTAAGGCAATGAACCGTTCTCTCATCAGCGTACTGTTTGATGCGTTTGGAACGGGTGGAGCAACAGGTGCTGGTAGTGCTGCTGGTACGGCGACAACTGATAAAACTGTCCGCAGCATAGATCCAGAAGAAGGCGCGATGATGTTGGGTTATGCTCGTTCTGTCGTTATTGTTCCCGGTTACGGGATGGCGGTAGCGCAAGCACAGCACAGCGTTCGCGAGTTAGCCGATCAACTAGAGCGTATGGGTGTTGATGTGAAGTATGCAATTCACCCTGTTGCTGGTAGAATGCCCGGTCACATGAACGTGTTGCTGGCAGAGGCGAATGTGCCTTACGAGCAACTCCACGATATGGATGACATCAATCCCCAGTTCGAGCAAACAGATGTAGCGTTAGTGATTGGGGCAAATGATGTAGTTAACCCAGCAGCACAAAGTGATGTCAACAGTCCTATCTATGGGATGCCGATTTTAGAGGTAGATAGGGCAAAGCATGCGATTGTAATCAAGCGCGGTATGAGTGCTGGTTTCGCTGGCGTGGATAATGATTTATTCTACAAGGATAAAACTACGATGCTTTTCGGTAGTGCTAAAGATATGGTGTCGAAGTTGGTTAGTGAAGTGAAACAATTGTAAGGACTTATTAACCACACCTAAACGCAGATGGACGCTGATATTTTTTCGTTCATCTGCGTTTATTTGTATTTATTTTTATCGAAATAAAAACAGGGAATTGTTATGGGAGTAATTGCTGAAAATCCGTTACTGAGTTGATGCTGACTGTCTCTAAAAGCAGTCTTTGCAATTCTGAAATATCGTCGATGTCATTGATGGATTTACTTAATTCATCCGGTACTACTTTAAATCGCTTCTGTAAGAGACTAATAATATTTGATTGCAAGGTTTGTCTAGTTCCCTTTTCAATTCCTCTCAATTCCATATTGCTAAGTAAGGGCATTTTTCTTTCCTCTTCGTAACGAGTTAACTTTTGTTCAAAGCTTTGCTGTAACTCTTGTGGTAAATTCATCATAGAGTCGATTGCTTGAAAGAGTTTGATAATATCTTTCCTCTCAAAACCCCGCTCATATAGTCCGCGCACTAAATTCCACTTCCACTGTTCTCTTTGTTGTGAGTTACCTGTAGTAGCTTTGGTTTTTAAATGAGCCATGACAATGACTGCAAAAGGGTTTGTACTTTTCTCTAAATCTTGCCACTGTGCTTCATAATCTAATAGTTTAGCAATGGGAAACTTCAGGCTGATTTCACAACCACCTAAATTATAACCATATGATGAGGGTCGCCAATTATGAACCTCATCTCCCAATACTGCAAGGCTAATCACGGGCTGCTCGTAAAGATCGAAGGCTCGGTAATTATAAATGTACATCCGTTTGGCGAATTCTGACTCATCTTGGCTTTGTACCTCGATATGAACTAATATCCTAGTTTCTCGATTGTCGGCTCGCCACACTTGAAATAATTTATCCACAATCCGTAAACCAGAATCAGATGATGCGGTAATCTGTTGGAGTTCTTTGTCTAGTGATTGCGGCTGTTTGCTCCAATCTATTAAGCTATGAACTTTAGGGAAAAATAACTGCAAAAAAGGCTCGAAGTATTCTCCCAATGCTTCTTTCCACGGTTCATCATAATTGGCTTTGACCTCGTTCATAATATTTATTAACAGAGAAAAGGGAGACAAAAACGAATTGTCTCATAATATACTGCTGTAAATACATGAGAAAAAACAAATTCAGAAAAAAACTTACATTTTTTATTTTTATTTCTACGTAATTAAACTATGACACTCGCACTTGGAATGATTGAAGTCTATGGCGTTCCTACAGCGTTGGAAGCAGCAGACGCAATGTGTAAAGCAGCTCGTGTAACTCTAGTAGGCTACGAAAATACCGATTTAGGACGCATTACAGTATTGATACGGGGAGAAATAGGTGAGGTCAATGTTGCTGTTGGTGCAGGATTAAAGGCAGTTCCGCGAGTTAATGGCGGCGAGGTACTCTCCTATCACACGATCGCTCGTCCCCATGAAAATCTCGAATATGCTTTACCAATTTATCGCACGGCAAACGTCGAGCAGTTTCATTCAGAAATCCGGTTTCCCCCTCCGCTCTCCGTTTAATATTTCTCCAACTATATATAATGTCCTCTGCATCTAGTGCAGTTGAGCGAAAATTTTTTTTAAAGAGTCAAGATCGCACGCCAAAACAGTGTAGGGACACGACAAATCGTGTCCCCGGTAAGACACAATCGAACTCAGAAAACAGATCTTCTCCCCCAGCAAAGCCAAAGATTCATTTCCGCTTTTTAGGATTGGGAGCAGAACGTCGTAATTCGCGTTTTTCTTGTTCTTGCAAACGGCGATCGCGCCAACTTGCCAGTGTCAGATAGCCAATCCCTCCGGTAACTGTAACGAGCAGTACCGCAGCAACTAAAGCCAAAATACTTAGAAATGGACTTTCCACGATTCCCTTAGAGTCCGTTGCGACCCCAAACTACCATTGCAATTGACCAAGTGAAAACAACCAGTAGAGAAACCCAGCCTAGTGTCAAAATGTCCATAGCGGTACTTTTAAACAAATTTACGAAACAACTTCAATCTTAATGATACTGGAACCGTGGACTGAACTGAAGTTTGTGGCTCAAAGCTTTATGATTGATGTGCAATGCCTACCCAATCATTTAGAACGAAAACGGTGAACAAAGTTTTAGATCCTCAACTGATGGCAGAACGCATCGAATCCTTAAAAGCTGGGTTACTGGGTTGTTTGTGCCTTGCGATCGCTTTTTTGATAACAACTTTAGTGAATGACTGGCTCCCCATAGAGGACTTCAAGATACTCAGTACCTTCCCCTCAAGTAAACTAGATTTGCGTTGGTTCACGAGCGCTGGTATTGCTGCTTTTTGTGGCTTGCTATTTGGCGTAACGTATCGCTACATTATACGTTCAGAGCGAAATTTCCAACTAAAGTCTGGAGGTGTGTTAGCGTTTGGCTTAGTTAGAGGTTTAACTCAAGTAGACAGTGGGCTTTCTTGTTCTAACAGTCTTTTACCTTTGGTTATTATGGGTATTGAGAGTATATTGTGGTTTGGATTAGCTGCATTTGCGATCGATACTGCCTTCCGCTCAGGCTGGATTAAAACTTTTCAATCCAATGACCTTTTCTATGACAACTAATCGAGCCAGTTATTTTTTAATAGTCGATTTAGAAGCCACGTGTTCTGATGATGGTTTTATTCCCAGTGGGGAAATGGAAATTATTGAGATTGGTGCAGTGATGCTTAACAGTTCCACTTGGGAAATAGACTCAGAGTTTCAGCAATTTGTCAAACCTGTAAGACACCCGCAACTGACAAAGTTTTGTACAGAACTCACAACGATTCGACAGGAAGATGTTGATAAAGCTTCTGGTTTTCCTGAAGTAATTTCTCAGTTTAAAGAATGGATAGAGCTATTTCCCAGAAATATATTTTGCTCTTGGGGAAATTATGATAAAAAACAATTTCTCCAAGATTGTGAGTTTCATAAAGTTCCCTATCCTTTTGGTTCGGAACACAGAAATATAAAAAATGAATTTTCAGAATATCTTGGGGTTTCCAAAGGCTTTGGCATGGCAAAAGCACTTCAACATCTTGGTATAGAATTGCAAGGAACACACCATCGTGGAATCGATGATGCTCGTAATATTGCAGCTATATATCGATATATGAAAACTCAGAAACCAAAATAAAAGAGTCGCGCTCGTAAAGCTAAACTAGTTAGTAATAGAGCAATTCTATTTGATTTGTGAAATACACCTATAGTAGGCATTGCATGCTTTAGAGTGTTTCTGAAAATTTTTCATGAATATTATAAGATTGCTATATAGGGATTTGTGCTTTTAACAGGACAAATTAAAAATTTATTTGGCAAAGTTTTGTTATGAAAAATCAGATACCATTACCCAATCGACTCAAAACTCCACCTTTATTGCAAAAAATACAATGGGTGGTTAACCCTGTAGGATATATGGAAAGTGCTGTTCAGCAATATCCCGATATTTTTACAGGTGAGGTAGTTGGTTTTGGGGACACTTTAGTATTTGTAAACCATCCTCAAGCAATTCAGGAAATTTTAACTAACGCTAGAAAGAAGTATACAAGCCCAGGCAAGGAAAACAAGATTTTAGTACCTTTAGTTGGAGAAAACTCAGTCCTGATTTTGGACGGACAACATCACAGACAGCAACGGCAGCTCATGATGCCTCCGTTTCATGGCGATCGCATGCGAGCCTATGCACAGACAATCCGCTCTCTTGCTAAAAAAGTTTACGATCTCATCCCTCAGAACACACCCTTTTCAATTCGTGATGCAATGCAGGACATATCGCTGCAAGTCATGTTACAGACTGTTTTTGGTGTTTCTGAAGGAGAACGTTACCAACAACTCAAGCATTTACTCGGGCAGTTAACAGATGTTTTTCAATCTCCTCTAACTTCTAGTTTATTGTTCTTTCCCTTTCTACAAAAGGATTTAGGCTCTTGGAGCCTTTGGGGAAAGTTTCTACGTTGGAGGGAGCAAATTGATGAAATACTTTATACAGAGATTGCTGAATGCCGTGCAAAAGCAGATCCAAATCGCGTTGATATTCTCTCATTGCTGATTTCAGCAAAAGATGAACAGGGTCAATCAATGACAGATCGAGAGTTGCGAGATGAATTAATAACTCTGCTGTTAGCGGGAAATGAAACTACTGCATCAGCTATGGCTTGGGGATTGTACTGGATTCACCGTTTACCAGAAGTCCGTGAAAAACTCCTTCACGAACTCAGCTTGCTTGGCGATTCACCCGATCCAATGAGCATCGTTAAACTACCTTATCTCACAGCTGTTTGTCATGAAACCTTACGGATTCATCCGGTAGTCATGTTAACTTTCGCCCGAAAAGTTCAAGAACCCGTAGAATTGCTCGGACACCAGCTGTATCCCAACACTTTACTTTTCGGTTGCATTTATCTGTTGCATCAACGAGAAGATTTGTATCCGCAGCCCAACGAGTTTAGACCGGAACGCTTTTTGGAACGTCAATTTTCTCCTTATGAGTTCATGCCTTTCGGTAGCGGTACGCGTCGCTGCATTGGTGAAGCTTTAGCGCAGTTTGAATTGAAGCTAGTCTTGGCAACTCTTCTTTCACGCTATCAGTTTGAGCTAGCCAGCCATCAATTAGAAAAACCTCAACGACGGGGCGTTACCCTTGCTCCTGGGGATAAAGTGAAGATGATAGTGAGAGGAAAACGTCAATTAGAAAAGTCTTCACAAGCTACTGCACTATCAGTTAAAAGTTAGAACATTACTGCCAAATGCTTTCCAAATTTAGGACAAAGCCAGGTAAAATATCTTCCCCTGATAGTTCTGTTGGAGATTCTAAAATTTCTACTTCTTTGCCCAATCGGTAGATTTCTACTCGGCGTTTTTTTCTATCAATCAACCAGCCGAGTTTCACTTGATTCTCCATATATTCCTGCATTTTCTCTTGCACTTGTTCTAAAGTATCGGATGGGGACATTAACTCTAAAACAAAATCGGGAGAGATGGGTGGAAATTTTTCTCTTTGTTCGGGAGTGAGGGAATCCCATCTTTCTTTTTTTATCCAAGTGACATCAGGAGAACGGTCAGCACCATTAGGAAGTTTAAAGCCAGTTGAAGAATCAAAAACTTTGCCTAGTTTAGTTTGTCGATTCCAAAAGACAAAATCAGCTGCCATTTCTACGTTGTAATTTCCTGTTTCTCCTCCTGTTGGAGCCATAATAATGAGTTCTCCCCGAGTATTACGTTCAAATTTTACATCAGGATTTTTTCTACATAGGAGATAAAATTGCTCATCGGTGAGTTCAATGACAGGTTTAAGCTGAAGGGTAATAGAGTCCATGATGAGTTAAGACTTAATCAACAACTATATATATTGCATTTTGACACTTCTTTGACTAAAGGTACTCAGAATTTTGGCGAAAGTCTTACATCGGTGATAAATCCACCTTCTTAGTCGCACCTAACAGCACATTGTTAAACTCCCAGTTCCGCAATGCACTACAAGCTCAAGGAATTCTTAAACTAAACACTCACTTGAATACACCAAGACAATGCTTCTGATAATCCACTTTGACCTTGTTTAAGCTGAGGTAATTACTTTTGGTACGATCGCAACCCCCACTCTCTAACCAAAATTGCTGCCTCTGTGTATCGCACTTTTGAGAGAAAATAAAGGTTGACTCAAATATGACCTCGCATGGAATCTCTCATCTCACGCATGCAGGCGGTACAGTCGCCTATCATTCCTGTAATTGGTGAACTCATTCGGAACAATCCCGGAACTATCTCTCTCGGACAGGGTGTTGTTTCCTATAGCCCACCTCCTGAAGCAATAGAGCTTTTGCCTAAATTTTTATCTGAACCAACCAATCATTTATACCAGCCAGTAGAGGGAATTCCGCTATTGCTAACTGCTTTAAAGGCAAAATTAGAGGCTTTTAATGGTATTGAAATTAATGGAGACAACAGTATTGTTGTAACCGCAGGTAGCAATATGGCGTTTATGAATGTCGTGCTTGCTATTACTTCGGTAGGGGATGAAATTATTCTCAATACGCCATATTATTTCAATCATGAAATGGCTATTGTGATGGCGGGTTGTCGTCCAGTCCTCGTCAAAACAGATGAAAATTACCAACTGCGCCCAGATGCGATCGCCCAAGCCATCACTTCCAAAACACGGGCTGTGCTGACGGTTTCTCCAAATAATCCCACCGGAGCCGTGTATTCAGAAGAAGCATTGCGCCAAGTCAATCAAATTTGTCGCGATCGCGGAATTTACCATATCAGCGATGAAGCTTACGAGTACTTCACCTATAACGGAGTCCAGCACGTTTCTCCGGGTGCATTCATTGGAAGTCGCAACTACACAATTTCTCTTTACAGTTTTTCTAAAGCTTATGGCTTTGCTAGTTGGCGCATTGGCTATATGGTGATTCCCAAACACCTGTTGGTTGCTGTTAAAAAAGTTCAGGATACAATTCTCATTTGTCCGCCCGTCGTTTCTCAGTATGCAGCTTTTGGAGCACTACAGGCAAAAGAAGATTTCTTGAAAAATCATATTGAAGCGATCGCAAAAGTGAGAGAAGTTGTACTCAAATCCCTGAATCGATTGCAAGACATATGTACAATTGTTCCTGCTGATGGAGCTTTTTACTTTTTCCTCAAAGTTCATACCGATCTTAACGATTTTGAGTTAACCAAACGCCTCATTCAAGAACATCAAGTAGCAGTGATTCCAGGGCACACATTTGGGATGGAAGATGGATGTTACCTCCGCGTTGCTTGCGGTGCGTTGCAAAAAGACACAGCAGAAGAAGGTATTGAGCGATTGGTTAAGGGCTTGCAAACTCTAGTTAAGAGATAGAAATTATATGCCAATAGTTAATCAATTCATCGAAATTGAAACAGATAAGGGAATTAACATTCACAACATCACACCACAACTTGAGGCGATTCTGGTTTCAACTTCTATTCAAAACGGTCAGCTGTTAGTCTTTTCTCGTCATACAACTACAGCGTTAGCTATTAATGAATATGAAGAGAGGTTATTAGCAGACATCAAAGTTTACTTGCAGAAGTTGGCACCAGAATCTGACCGCTACTTACACAATGACCTGCATTTAAGACCAAACATACCTCCCGATGAACCGATGAATGCTCATTCTCATTTAATGGCAATGACTTTAAGTACAAGTGAAATTGTTCCTATTGTAGATGGTAAACTTGCTTTAGGAACTTATCAATCTGTCTTACTTTTCGAGTTAGATGGACCTCGGAAAAGGACGGTGTTTTGCCAAATTTCTGGAGAGTGAAAATATTTAACTCTATAGAGAATGTTTGGAAAGTGACTGGAATTCGCATCTACACAAAAGAAGTCTGCCTGCGCGGACAAATTGGAAAGTTAGGTTTCTTAAACCCGCGCAGGCGGGTTTTGTCTGTATAGCCGCGAATTCTATTCGCATGGGTGTTATACCATCGCCAACATTTTTTCAATCGGTATTCTATTCATCTAAGCTAAACTTCTCAAATATTAGGTTTCCAAACAACATATTTTCATCCACTGCTGACAAGATTTTATTGTTAGCCCTTTCAGAATTTAAACAGCGACAAACTAATTGAGCAACATCTGCACGATGGATAGTACCTGCAATATTTGGGTTTTCAGTTAAAACTCCATTTCCTGTTGCTGGTTCTGACTTTAAACCACCAGGACGAATAATTGTGTATGTTAATCCACTTTCAATAAGATACTTTTCAGCTTTTTCTTTCTCTATTAAAACCGGTCTTAATGTTTCAAGAGCTTGGGGTGATAAAGCAACGATACTGTTACCACTACCAATGGAAGAAACGAGAATAAACTTTTTGACTCCTGCTTTGACTGCCACATCAATGAGATTTTTATTACCTATATAATCTGCTTTTTCTTCATCTTGAGGTAAACTACCAATTGTACTGATGACTGCATCAATCGGTTCTTCAGTCAATATAGCATTTTCTATATCTCCTATATTTAAAGCGTCTCCTAGAACGACCTTAATACCTATAGCTTCCAGTTCGGTACGAGCCACTTCCGTTCTCAAAAGTGACTTTATTTTTAGTTGTTGCTCACTCAAACACTTAGCAATTTCTCGACCAACGCCACGACTTGCGCCTGCTAGAAAAATGTAGGATGTAGTTGTCATAAATCTAAGTTCAAGTAGCTGTTGTAGAACAAATTACAATCTATAAATATATCTTTTTTATGTCGTTGCCATACATAAAATTTCATAATTTATATTTATCAAAAATTTTAATGATGGATCTATTACCTAAAGCAGAGTTATTTAATTCTCACGAAGGAGTAAAAGTGAATACCAGTCAAGATAATTTAATAGGAAATCCAATACTTGACTTTACAAGTCGGGCGTCACAGTCATAATTGACACTTTTAAAGCAACCTAAAAGGAAGGAAATATTTTATGAATAATCCAGAAAAGCAAGCATTGCCAGAAGATCCAGCACAAGCAGAAATTGGTAGAGGCGCTCCTGGTGACGACCACTACGGGGTACAACTAGCACAGACAGTAGGAGTCAATGCACCAGATGAAAGAATTCCCGCCAATACCCCAACAGAATTGAACAAAGAACAACTTGAGGCTTTTGAAGAGCAAGAAGAAGGTACATTACATACCACAGATGGATATGTAATTGATGAAGCAGGTCAGTTGAATAATTTTGCAATTGAGCCACCAATGTATGTTGAGGGCGAAGAACCTAGAGCTTAACGTTTATTTGTTGCAAAATTAGTTTTTTATCTGCGATATAAAGTATCGAAGAAACCCGGTTTTTCTTAAAATCGGGTTTCTTGGTAAATAAGAATCGGAAGCAATACTACTCGGTTAAGCTAAAAACACAAATTCAAGGTGGGTTGGGTTGAGGAAAGAAACCGAACATTTATCAGCATTTGTTGGGTTTCGCTTAAGCTCTACCCAACCTACAATTTCTCTTAACCGAGCAGTATTTATGCTAATTATTGGAGTGTGGAATGTGGGAAAAATTAAAACTTTGCTTGGAGTAGAGCGTGACAGTAAATATACTTCCAGTGCTGAGTTCACTGACAACGCCGATCTTTCCTCCATGAGCATCCACACACTTTTTGACGATAGATAATCCCAAACCCGTTCCGCGAATTTTACCGACATTGCTACCGCGATGGAAAGGGGTGAATAACTTTTCCCGATCTGCTTTTGTTAATCCAATGCCCCGATCTTGAATTTGAAATTGAACAAAATCTAGCTCACACTGTAAATCGAATATTATCTTACTGCCAGCTGGGGAATATTTTATGGCATTCTCCAGAAGGTTGCTCAAGATATGGTGCAACAATTTGGGATCGAGTTCATAAAAAGGATGCTCGGTTTCGTTGCATCCTCGAACGGTAATTACTAGATCGTGTTTGGTTTTGGGAAGAGATTGCAGTTCCTCTACCAGATTAGAGCAGAACTCGATAATATCGATGGGTGCTGATTCACACTGAAATTGCCCTCGTTCTACTTCGCCTACCACTAACACATCTGTAATCAATTGTGACATTTGGTGGATTGTATTTTTAGCCCGTTGAATGTGGGCAGCTCGCTTTTCGGGGGTGAGGGCAGTTTGTTCCAATAGTTCTAGCGTCAAAAGTATGGAGCTTAACGGATTGCGAAATTCATGGGAAACAATGGAAACGAATTGGGACTTTAGTTCGTTCAATTGCTTTTCTTGCTCTAGCGCCTGCTGTACCCCTCTTTCGGCTCGATGATTTGCCAAAGCAACTTGGATGGCAACACTGAGATCCTGCTCTTCAAAAGGCTTGACAACGTAGCCTTGGGGACGGGTGGCGATCGCTTCTGTTAAAGTTGCTTCATCAGCATGGGCAGTCAGAAATACGATTGGTAAATGAAACTGCTGACGAATCAACTCAGATGTCTCAATCCCCGTTGTTTCACCTTGCAGGTAAATATCCATCAACACCAAATCAGGCTGAGTTTTTGCGACTAATTCTAGGGCTTTCTCCGCACAATTAGCCGTCCCCGCCACCCCATAACCCAGCTTGCTCAGATGGCGCTTAATATCCAAGGCAATGATCCATTCATCTTCTACAATGAGTATATTTACAGGGGATGACGGCTGTGACATATTACGACCTTTTTCTAAAGGTTATTGTAAACTTGCTCCCCCCCTGTCTGTCTAGTTCAATTGCTCCTCCAAGTTGTTCGGTTAACCCGTAGACTAGTTGCATTCCCAGAGATTCAGTATTTTGCGGAGCGATGCGAGCTGGAATACCTACCCCGTCGTCTTTGACAACTAAACAATAATTGCTGTTATCTGCCAACCAAAATGCTAGGTTAATTTCACCCTGTTTTTTGGGGAAGGCGTATTTGAGAGCATTAGAAACCAACTCATTAATGATTAAGCCACAGGGAACTGCCGCATCTAAATCTAGCTCTAGGTTAGCTAGTTCGAGGTTGACACGAATGGATGAATCAGACGTGCTATAGGAGCGAACTAAGTTATTCACCAAATCTTGAATATAGGTAGCTACGTTAATGCGGGCAAGATTTTCGGAACGATAGAGGCGTTCGTGAATCAGTGCCATTGTTTTCACGCGCTGCTGGCTTTCATTGAGTAACTTTAATACAGAGGGGTTGTCAGTACTTGTAGCTTGCAGGCGTAGCAGGCTCGAAACCAGTTGCATATTGTTTTTAACTCGGTGATAGACCTCTCGCAGTAAGACTTCTTTTTCCTGGAGTGATGTCCGCAGTTGGCGTTCAATTTGTTTGCGGCTGCTAATATCTCCCAAAGAACCGACCATGCGAACCGGATTACCCTGCTCATCCCAAACTGCGATCGCCCGATCCAGAACCCATTTATACGTGCGCTCTTGACATTGCATTCGGTATTCCACAGCAAAGGCGGGAATTTTCCGGTTCAGGTAGTCCTGTTTTGCCGTCGTCACTCGCTCTACATCTTCTGGGTGAATCAAGTTGACCCAGCTTTGCTCATCAGACCCAAATTCCTGCTTGGAAAAGCCCAGGATCTCGTAGAATCGGTCTGAACGAAAAGCTTCATTAGTTTTGATGTTCCAGTCCCAAATGCCGTCATTGCTGCCCTGAATAGCTAGTTGCCAGCGTTCTTCGCTTTGCCGTAAAGCTTCCTCCACTTGTTTGCGATCGCTCACATCCAGAACGATGCCGTACCAAAAAATTTCGTCGTTCTCTCGCCGTTCCGGGCGAGAACTGACTCGCACCCACTTCAGCTGTCCTGATGGGGGAACGATACGATATTCATGAAAGAACGGTGCCATCGTTTTCAGGCTATAATTCAGTGCTGTAAAATAATTAGCGCGATCGTCTGGGTGAATCTGGTCGTAAATGGGGGCAGGATCTTGCAAAAGTTGCTCTGGTGATATTTCTCTGAGTTCCCAAACTGCCGGACTGACGTATTCAAAACGGATGAGAGAACCATCGAGATGAGTGACTAGAATGTAAATTTGAGCAGGTGAAGCTGCTGCAATTTTTTGAAAGCGGGCTTCACTTTGCCGCAGTGCTTCTTCTGCTTGCTGGCGTTCTGTAATGTCATTGCCAACGATGAGAAAACAGGAAAGACGATCGATATCAATGAATTCGGCTGAGGCGATCGCGGTATGGGCTTCTCCTGTTTTTGTACGGATAACACATTCCAGATTCCGCACACTTCCCAGTTCCAGTAGATATCGCTGAATCATTCCTTGATGGGCAGGATTGATGAATAGCTGAAACTCATCTGCACGATGACCGAGCATTTCCTCACGCTCATAGCCAAACAATTGACAAAAGGCATCATTGATTTCTACGATGCGCCGATCTTGCAGAGAAGTAATGGCGATGGCGTGGGGTGAAATGTGAAAAATCTGCTGAAACTTTAATTCTGCTTGCAGTCGAGTGTGAATTTCTTGCTGGAGTTGCTGGCTTCGCTCTTGAACGCGCTGTTCTAGTTTCCGGTTGAGTTGCTGCAATTCGGCTTCCGCCTGCTGACGACGATCTAGTTCTTGTTGTGCTTGCTGATAGAGTTGGGCTTGTTGAATGGCGATCGCTAATTGATCGGCAACTTTACAGGCAAGCTCTACTTCTTCATCCTTCCAAGGAGCCTTTTGTTGGGTATTTGCCAGCGATAGGGTGCCCCAAATCTTACCGTTGACTGCAATCGGGATAATCAACCAGATGTAAGGAAAGATTTTGGTGATTTCTCGGTTTACTGGATCGTTTACCCGATCTATGCTATCGATCCGCACGATTTGAAATTGCTTGATTTGAGCAGCATAAAGATTGCCCTCATCAGGAATTTCAAACCCTGTAATATCAGGTAGTGATTCATCTATGCGGTGACAGGCAACCACGCGCCAACATGAGTCATCATGAAAATACTTGACAATTGTTGTCCGATGAATGCCCAAAAGCTGAGCCACTTCAGCCATTGTGGTGGAAAAGATGGTAGATAAATCCAGAGAGTTACGAATACTTTGCACAACTCGATTTAGGGCTTGCGCTTGTTGTGCCTGTTGTTGCAAGACACTCTCAACGTTTTTGCGATCGCTGATATCCATCAGCAAGCCATCCCAAATCACATCACCATTAACTTGCAGCTCTGGTTGAGCCGCACCTTGCACCCATTTCAACAAACCAGAGGGGGTAATAATCCGCCATTCCCAAAACCAAGGTTGTAAAGTCCTGGCAGATGTCACAATCGAGGCTCGCATGGCGGCTGCGTCATCTGGATGCACTAAATTCCAAATTAAGGAAATATCCTGCTCAATTGCCGCCGCCTCAATTTCCCAAAGACTTCGACTCCCCGGACTCATATAGAATACCTCATCCGAGGCATCGGGATGAAGCACATAACGGTAAATCACTCCCGGCACATTCGCTGCTAGATGGCGAAATCGGGTTTCAGCCAGTTTACTTTCTGTAATATCCTGAGCTACACCAGCTCGACGAATCACTCTTCCGCTTGCATCAAACACGGGGAATCCACGATCGCAAACCCAACGTATTGTTCCATCAGGTCGAACAACCCGATACTCAATTTCAAATGGTCTGCTGATATGACTTTGCAGGTGATTAATGACACGTTGCCGATCGCCCGGATGAATGGTATCAATAAACGATTGGGGATTCTCATACAAACTCTCGCAGCTTTTTCCCCAAATCTTTTCATATATAGGGCTGACAAAGAGCATTTGCTCTATTTCTACATCTGCCAGCCAGAAAACTTCTTGAATGTTGTCTGCCAGTTGCCGAAACTTTTCTTCACTTTGGCATAAGTTGGCAAAGGATGCTTGAAGTTGCTGTGCCATTTGGTTAAAGGACTCAGCTAGGGCATTTATTTCTTTGATACTGTGTTGCTGCTTGATGCGATAATCCAGATTGCCTTCTGCTAGAGCTTCTACAGCTTGGCTCAGGCGGTGAATTGACAGAGCCAGCCAACGCGCAGTTAAAAACCCCAAGCCTGCTCCCCATAGCAGTGCTACCAGGCAAAACCAGAGTGTGGCTTGAGTATGAGCATGAATTTGCTCTGCAAACAATGCAAAGTATCCTGTCAGTCCTGCTATCACTAAAATTTGTAGAGTAACCGAACCAATTAGAACAGCCTGCAAAGAAATGTAACGGCGAATTTTGCCTGAATCGTTTAAATTTTTAGCTGGCATGGTCTAAAAGCTCTTTTAGCAAGGTGTCTCTTTTCTGCACGTATTCAAATGTTTCCTTAATAATAGGGCGATCGCATGGATAAATGAGCAATTTAGGGGCAGAATGATGTTGATTTCTCCCATTTGCCCCTGCTAAAAATATTGTATCCCACATTCCGCACTTCAATAAGTAGCACAAACACACTGCGTTAACAGCAAATTTCAAATTAGAATTTTAACAATCAACTAACCATCCAAAAAATAAATTACCAAGTCAAAATTCCAGCTTTTTTATCGTATCGAATTAAAATAACAACCTTATCGAATAAGGTTTTGACGTTAATCTACCGATTCTTAATCGTGCCAGCTTATTGATAGAGTTTAAACAAAAAATCAAGGATTTCAAAAAATCATTTTTCGTTTTTTTTCGTCCATTTGATTTCCAACTCGACTTATGTGTACGTGCTAGCCTTAAAAAGGGAGGAAATGGTATGCTCCCTTACATCAAGCATTTAATCAATTAAAGATTGTAGCGTTAGCTAACTGAACGTAATGTTACTTCCAGTAAAGCTTCTTAGCGTTTTACATCTCATGATTTTTCCAAAAAACATATATCTATAGATGGATGGCGTCTGCTTGTTTCACTTCAGGAAAAAATCAATAATTGTGAAGGGATATTACAATTGTTTCAAAAATATTTAGAAATTGTCGAAAACCCAAACGTAGCTTTAAGGTAGACCTATGGGAGATTTTAGAGGCAAATTATGACAAATAACATTCAAAAGTATAGGTTTGTCTGTACTCTTACGTTTGGAGACATATACGGTCAGATCATTGTTTGGCTGATCACGATTGCTTTAAGCTTGGCTTCTGCTTTAGCACTTATGGGTGCGAGAAGACCAGTTTATGCTTTAGCAGCCGTTGGACTTGTCGTTCTATTATCGCTACCTTTCTTGCTCTTTGCCTTCGTCACCACATTACTCAATCACATTGAGGTATCTCCAGTTGAACCAGGAACTAAAACGCAACCAATCCCTGGTAACGTTTCTCAGCAACAGCCAGTACAAGCGACAAGTTAACGTGCTAACTGCTAATTGCTAATAGCTAATTGCTCGTGGAAGCAGTTAGCATGAACGCAACATCCCTGCCGAACGCGGGGAATTTTTTTTCAGAATAAACTAAAAAAGTATGAAGTTTGAAGTATAAAGTATAAAGGATGAAAGACAAGAAATCTCCGTATAAAAACAATCAGTTATATTTCACATTTTATCCTTCATCCTTTATCCTTTATATTTTTTATCATTATGTTTGAACATGATGTGATTATTGTTGGGGGCGGATTGGCTGGATGTCGCGCAGCATTGGAAATTGCGAGAACTGACCCCAGCCTTAATGTGGCGGTAGTGGCGAAAACTCACCCCATTCGCTCGCACTCAGTTGCTGCACAAGGCGGTATTGCGGCTACTTTAAAAAATGTGGACTCTACTGATACTTGGGAAGCTCACGCTTTTGATACGGTAAAAGGTTCTGATTATTTAGCAGACCAAGATGCGGTGGAAATTCTGACCCGAGAAGCGCCGGATGTGGTCATTGATTTAGAACACATGGGAGTTTTGTTCTCACGCTTAAATGATGGTCGCATTGCCCAGCGTGCTTTTGGAGGACATTCTCACAATCGAACTTGCTACGCTGCGGATAAAACGGGTCATGCTATCTTGCACGAGTTGGTTAATAACTTAAGACGAAATGGTGTTAAAGTTTACCAAGAGTGGTACGTAATGCGTCTGATTTTAGAAGAAGGTCAGGCAAAAGGTATTGTCATGTACCGCATTGAAGACGGGAAAATTGAGGTAGTGCGGGCTAAAGCGGTGATGTTTGCCACTGGTGGTTACGGTCGAGTGTATAACACCACGTCAAATGACTATGCATCTACTGGTGATGGTTTGGCAATGACTGCGGCGGCTGGTTTGCCGTTGGAGGATATGGAGTTTGTTCAGTTCCATCCTACCGGGTTATATCCAGTCGGCGTGTTGATTTCGGAAGCGGTACGTGGAGAAGGGGCTTACCTCATCAATAGTGAGGGAGAGCGTTTTATGGCAAGATATGCTCCGAGCCGCATGGAACTTGCTCCCCGCGATATCACTTCACGGGCGATCGCATATGAAATTCGTGCCGGACGGGGGATTCATCCTGATGGTAGTGCTGGCGGACCTTTTGTTTATTTAGATCTGCGGCATATGGGAAAAGAAAAGATCATGAGCCGCGTCCCCTTTTGCTGGGAAGAAGCACATCGCCTAGTCGGTGTTGACGCCGTGACTCAACCCATGCCAGTCAGACCAACCATCCATTATTGCATGGGCGGTATACCAGTGAATACTGACGGTCAAGTACGCAGTAGTGGTGAGGGTTTGGTTGACGGGTTCTTTGCAGCTGGAGAAACCGCTTGTGTTTCCGTACACGGTGCCAATCGCTTGGGTAGCAATTCTTTATTGGAATGTGTCGTTTATGGACGTAGAACAGGGGCTGCGATCGCACAAGCCGTGCAAAAACGCAAACTACCCCTTGTGGACGAGCAACGCTACATCAGCGAAGCCAAGCAACAAATACAAACTTTGTTAGACCAGCCCGGACAATACCGCATTAATGAAATTCGTCAAGCTTTTCAGGATTGCATGACTCAATATTGCGGTGTTTTCCGAACAGAAGAATTAATGCGTGAAGGTCTGTTGAAATTACAAGAGTTACAACAGCAGTATTCGCAGATTTATCTAGATGATAAAGGCGATTGTTGGAACACTGAAATTGTAGAAGCGATAGAAATGAGAAGTTTAATGTTGGTAGGGCGTATTATTCTCGAATCAGCAGCCAATCGTCGGGAAAGCAGGGGCGCTCATTTCCGCGAAGATTATCCTGAAAGAGACGATCCTAACTTCCTCAAGCACACAATGGCTTATTATTCTCCTGCTGGAATCGATATCCAGTATCGCCAAGTTGCTATTACCATGTTTCAACCACAAGAGAGGAAGTATTGAATTGGCTAATGGCTAATGGCTAGGCTAATGGTGAGACTATTGCTGTAGGAGGGTTTCCCACGACCACCGGGACTGGCGAACAAGGGACGGCTAGTAATTTCACAATTAGCTATTAGCTATTAGCCATTAGCCATTAGCAATCCCTTTACTATATCCAAAGACAGATGTATAATAATTTAATTGAAGGGGAGTAGCTACTGGCAAAAAGATTTTGTCAGTGCATCTGAATCAACACACTGGCGATGAGCCTGGTTCGGATGACAAAAAGCTTGAGAAAGTCAAAAGTCAAAAATGTACGGTTGATGAATTATTGACGTTTGACTCAAAGCTGCTTATTGGAAGTGAGACCTTCACTAAGTTCACACAACGAAAGTGTGAGCTTGGTGAGGTCTTGTCAACTCTCATCGAGCTCGCATGAGTAGATGATTTTGAAGGAGCTTGAGAGAGTGCTGACAGCTTTTACTGCAGGTTTGTTATTAATTACGGTTTCTGAGTTAGGCGATAAAACATTTTTCATCGCCGTGATTTTGTCGATGAAACACTCGCGGCGTTTGGTTTTTGCAGGTGCGATCGCGGCTTTAGCGGCAATGACTGTACTTTCTGTGGTGGTAGGACAAGCCGTTTCATTACTCCCAAAAAGTTTTATTCATCACGCTGAAATAGCTTTGTTTTTTGGTTTTGGTGTCAAGCTACTTTACGATGGATACCGGATGCAGGCGAGCACTTGTTCTACAGAAGTGGTTGAAGAAGCAAAAGCCGCAGTGGAAGTTGCCGATCGACAATCGATGAAAAAGAACAATTACTTAGGAGTAATACTACAAACTTTTGTGCTGACATTTATGGCAGAGTGGGGCGATCGCACTCAAATTGCCACCATAGCACTAGCAGCCGGAAATAATCCCATAGGAGTGACAACAGGTGCAATTTTAGGACACGCGATTTGTGCAGCTATTGCTGTCATTGGTGGAAGAATGATTGCTGGGCGAATTTCAGAGCGTACAGTCACGCTAGTCGGTGGATTTTTATTTCTTTTATTTGGTGTCTTGGCTGCTATTCAAGGGAGTTAGGAAGACACGGGAGACAAGGTAGAATCTTCTTGTCTACCCCCTCTCCCCCCTCTCCCTTGTCCCCAATCCCCTATCCCTCCGGTGTTGGTGATGCTGTGGTAGAAAGAACAGAGGAGGATGATGTTGCTGCTTCCTTGTTAATTTCATCTTTATACCGGGCTGGTGCTAGAGCCACAGCCCTAGTAAATAAAAGTTTTGCTTCTTCTGTTTTACCCTGTTTCTTTAAAAGCATTGCTTTTGCTACGACGGGACGGAAATCTTGCTTGTCGTTCTTAATTGCGCGATCGTAAACATTAAGGGCTTGAGCATATTTCTTTTGAGAGTCATAAACACAACCCAAAAGCACTTGTACGGCGACTGTATCCACGCTTCCTGGCTGAATTTTATTTGCTTGAGCAGCAGTATTGAGTGTATCTTGTAGCAAACCAATAGCTGCTTCGGGTCGTTTTTGGTCTAACAAAAGTGCTACCATGCCTTGCAACGCATCTAAATCACCCGGTTTATTCTCTAAAACTGAGCGAAAAACTTGGGCTGCTCCTTCTCTATCTCCAATTTGGTGTTTTGCTTGAGCAAGCAGGACTGCGTATCGTGTTTGTTTTGGCTTCAGCTTGGCCAACCTTTCTAGAGGTTCAATCACCTCTTTAATATTACTCCCCTTCAAACGTATCAGTTGTAAACGGGTTGTAATTAAGCCTAGCAGTGCTGTTTCGTTGTCTGGTTTTCGTTGCAAAACTTGTTCGTAACCCCTTGCGGCGTCTTCCAGGTTAGTTTTTTCGTCAGAGGACGTCGAGTTTTTCATGAATAATGCGGCGTCTTCCAGGTTAGATTTTTCGTCAGAGGATGTCGAGTTTTTCATGAATAATTTAGAAATTCCTATCCCTCGGGTGTTGGTGATGCTGTGGTAGAAGGAACAGGGGAGGATGATGTTGCTGCTTCCTTGTTAATTTCATCTTTATACTGGGCTGGTGCTAGAGCCGCAGCCCTAGTAAATAAAAGTTTTGCTTCTTCTGTTTTGCCCTGTTTTTTCAAAAGCATTGCTTTTGCTAAGACGGGACGGAAATCTTGCTTGTCGTTCTTAATTGCGCGATCGTAAACATTAAGGGCTTGAGCATATTTCTTTTGAGAGTCATAAACATTACCCAAAAGCACTTGTACGGCGACTGTATCCACGCTTCCTGGCTGAATTTTATTTGCTTGAGCAGCAGTATTGAGTGTATCTTGTAGCAAACCAATAGCTGCTTCGGGTCGTTTTTGGTCTAACAAAAGTGCTACCATGCCTTGCAACGCATCTAAATCACCCGGTTTATTCTCCAAAACTGAGCGAAGAACTTGGGCTGCTCCTTCTCTATCTCCAATTTGTTGTTTTGCTTGAGCAAGCAGCACTGCGTATCGTGTTTGTTCTGGCTTCAGCTTGGCCAACCTTTCTAGAGGTTCAATCACCTCTTTAATATTACTCCCCTTCAAACGTATCAGTTGTAAACGGGTTTCAATTAAGCCTCGCAGCGCTGTTTCGTTGTCTGGTTCTCGTTGCAAAACTTGTTCGTAACCCCTTGCTGCGTCTTCCAGATTAGTTTTTTCGTCAGAGGATGTCGAACTGCTTCTGTTGCTGCTAGATTCTTGCCTTGAAGGCTGCGTATCATTAAACGCCGCAATCAAAGGAATCATTGATACTCCAACAAAAGCAAGAACTGCGAGTAGCAAAACTGCATTAACCATCCAGCGATTGCGAGATTGAGACACAAAACCGTCCTTAAACTGTAATAACAAAAGAAAGTATGAAGGCTAAAGGATGAGAGATAAAAAATGAATTACAATGTAATCATCTTATACTTCATACTTTATACTTCATACTTCATCCTTTAGTTGACATTATCGGTCACATAAATCAATTGAGTTAAAAATTTTAAAAACTTTGCGGAATCCCGTGAGTTACTTGTGAATTTTATAACAAATAGCAATATACGCACTCCATACAAGTGTTGACTTTAGGAGGAACCTTGTGAGTTTGAGCTATGATATGCTTCCGAAACTAGTTATAGAGACGCTAAATAACACCTAAGCGTAATATGTATGCGAAGTTTCGCGTCTTTAATTGTTATGTAGAGCGTTAGGCGTACTTGTCTTGAAAGGAAATATACTTCCAAGCGTAGCACAAACGCTCTTTCCAGCTGCCTTAGTAAAATCCCACAATGGGATCTGTCTCCGCCGCAAGGAGTTTTTATGAATTCCGACCTGATGCCGTCGTCCGAATCGTCCAATTTAACAGCTTCAATAGAAGCTCAAACAAATCAAGATGCCGATACAAATGCAATTGTCCTTGCATTTGCATCTGCAAATGAAAATGCAGTGCCTTCCGTTCCCGAACCAGAAAACTTGCCCGAATCCCCCGGTGAGACTGCTTGTGATGGGAACTTCGTTAGCAGGCAACAACCAATTCCACCTCCTAGCGAACCAATGCAGTATCGAGCCATTGGCTTAGTCCGAGGTCGTTACGTTGCTAGTGACGAACAATTTACCCAAGGTAAAATGGTAACCTCAGATGGTACAGAGCTTGATGCCGTCCTTCTAGGTCGAATTATGAGTCTAGTGAAAAATCATTTAGACTTGGAAGCAGAACATCTGTGGGTTGTTTATCCTCGCACTCGCCAAGAAAATGATAATTTGCACCTGCAGATTGTAGGAGTTTGGGAGCCGGAAAATTTGGCGCAAGGTCGTCAAGTAACTGATGAACAAGAAGATATAACTTCTGAAGATTTGCCAGTACCGAAAGAAAATTCATTAAATTCCGTATTGCCATCTTCAGAAATTCCAGACGGTGGTTTTTCCGTTCGTGGAGAAGTTGTTTACCAGTCTAATGAAGCAGGCAATTTGGTCATTAAAATTAAGCAGGCTCCACGCAAACAAAATGACAAACCTAAGTATTTTAAGTTAAAACTTACAGCTAAGCTTGAGACTAAAGCAGTTGGTAAGTTCTGGGACTTTCAAGTCACGCGCAAAGCTGATTTATTATTAGTCGAAAGTGGGGAAGTTATTGCCGATTTACCTAAAAAGCGCAAACCACCAAGAAAAGGTGGTTTCAAAGGAGGTGGACGTCGTCCGGGTGGTCCGGGTAACAAAAGACCATTTGCTCCGAGACAGCGGAATGGGGAACTTCAACGCCCCATTCGGAAAAATGGTGACGCCTCTACACCCATACCATCGCGTCCGAGTCCCGTCTCTACCAAACCTACTCCCAAGCCAGTGAAGCGCCCGAAGCCAACTCAAGAATAAGGATGAATTATGAATTATGAATGCTGAATAATGAATTTCATAATTCATAATTCATAATTCATAATTCCTAAAACTCTGTCCATCGGTCTTGTGGTAGAAAAGACCTCTCCATCGGGATTTGAGCAACGGGTTCTGTGAGAGTAAAGTCTCCTAATTCAATCCATTTTTTTAACTCTAGGGCAACTTGTCGGGAAAAAAATAAACTTGCTAGGGGTGCTACACGAACAGTTTTACCTTCAATGGTTATGCGTCCGGATTTAAGTTGAGCATAACTGACTAAACCAAAGGTGGGACGAACTCGTCGGGGAATGGAAAAATCTACTACTGGGGCTACTAAATCTTTGTCTTGGATGGCACATTTTGCCACTACTTCTTCATTTAATACGGGGAGTGGTATCCCCACTCCCAACATTAAAGATGGACCGTAGCTTTTGAAGTAACAACCTCTCACCCAATGTCTATCCATTTGCTTGGCGTCACCAATTAAAGCTAAAGTTGCAGCCGGACCAATGGGTGTTCGATTTGGTAAGCGCTTTTGTAAGGGGAAATGCTGGGTTCCTTCCCAAGCAACGTAACCAATTCCACCTCCTAAAAAAATTCGCGTACCAATTCCAATAAGTTGTAAGTCTGGATCGTTGAGTAAAGGAGCAATAGCACCAGGGTTGGAGTAAACGGCATTGCTTAAACGTGGCTGTAGCGGACCAAGGTAAGTGTACAGCGGGCGATCGCCTCCATTCACCCCAACTATAAAATTTTGATAGAGATTGCGAGGATTAAATAAATAAAATTGATTGATTGTTTCACGAGTAATCGTTGTTTCAAAGGTGGCTCTTGGATAACAATCTGTGACCTGTCCTTGGGCTCTTACGTGTACGGGTTTGCCAGCTATCAAGTCTTCAATGACATGACCTCCCCCACGTTCCCGGACTTCTTCACCATCCGTCACTTCCACAGCACAGCTTGCACCTAAATATAAATCTACTGCTCCAAAACCAGAGTAGACAGGTACATTATCTAACCAGCAGCGACGAATTTTTATCGGTGGATCGGTGTGTCCGAGGTTAATAATTGCACCGCTCGATTCCATCGGCTCAAAAGTACCAGTTGCAATCACATCAACTTCTTTAGTAACTTTTGCTACACCAATTTCTTGCACTCGGACTTTTAATTCCTCAGCGGTCAATACTACCGCCTGCTTGCGGTTGATTTTGTCATTGATTTCCGCAATTGTTCGCATATAAAAAGATGTAATTCCGATGCTTTTCAATTTTCTCAATCATATCGATATCAGTGTCCCGTGACTAGCGCTTGGCTCTTGACGCTTGGTTGATTGGCAAGTCCCTTGCTTGTTTTTTATAAAAAATTTCCGCGATCGTCGTATTTCTCTATTACCTACGGAACTTTTATTTGATTTTTCAAATATACAGTAGGGGGCCAATGCCACGAAAAATCTGAATTGGTGGGCATTACCCAACCTACCGAGCGACTTAGGAATCCTACGATTAAAGAAAATCAAGTAAAAAAATGATTAATTTTACTTAAGGTTTGTTTAAAGTAGATTGTTAACTCAATATTTATACTGATATGTTTAAGAGCAAAGTGAAAAATTAAAAAATTATCTCCCCGAATTCTTCAAGAAATTGGGGAGATGGATAGATTTTTAGCAAAAATTAGAGGCTAATTTATTAGTATTTTTTGATCTATTTAATGAATTTGTAAATTCTGAGATTGATTTCTAACAACAAAAAGATTTATGAATTTCAATTCTAGCTTGCCAGCAACACTTATTGGAATATCGATGGTTATTGTGCAGACACAAGTTGCTGCAGCGCCCTCTCCAATAGAAATTGATGAAATAGCACAAGCTATTACCGTACTGATTGATGCTGGAGAATTGGGTTCCGGTTCGGGGGTAATTATTAACAGACAAGGCAATGTTTACTCTGTTGTTACCACAGCTCATGTACTCGAACGTCCAAATCTTAAATATGAGATTGTGGCTCCCGATAATCAAAGGTATGTGCTTAATTACAAAACAGTTAAAAAGTTGCCTGCAGTAGATTTAGCAATTTTACAGTTTACTAGCACAAACAATTATAGAGTTGCAAAGTTGGGGAATTCGGATGGAATCCAACGAAATGCAAAGGTTTATGTTGCTGGATTTCCCGGACGTACAGCGACAATTCAACGTCCAATTTACAACTTTATTGCTGGTAAAGTCATTGCTAATGCTTTGCGATCGCAACCCGTATCTGATAGCGGCTATAATTTGGTTTACGATAACTCTACGCTACCTGGAATGAGTGGTGGTCCGGTATTGAATGACCAAGGTGAGGTCATTGGAATTCACGGCAGAGGAGAAATTTTTAACTATGAGACTCCGAAGATCAATCCTCAAGTCGCCTTCGTGTATACAGGTAGGAGTTTGGGTATTCCAATTAAAACATTTTTGCAATTAACAGGTAGGGATGAAACAAGCGCAATCTTACCTTTTCCTGAAATTCCAATTGCGGGTTTTCCTAAGTGATATCTTACACCAAGACCCTGTAGATAAATTGCGCTATCTTCAATCTTGTATGTGTCGGAAAATCAGTTAAGTTCGTTGGTTTGAGGATATGATGTTATGTTGACTCATTTGAACTTTACAGAGTTCTCTTAACTTTTTATGTAAAATTTTGTATCAGTATTCAACATTTCTGATTTTATTTTGTCACTTTATAATATGCAATTATTTACAAAAATCTCACTAGTCTGTCACATTTTATATCTAATCTAAAATTAGTAAATCAACCAGTCTTTGGGACTAGAGCTTTTATCTCATACCTACAGCAAATTGCAACAAGTATGAGGTACAGATTGTTGTAAGGGCGTAAGGCATTGCGCCTCTACCGATGTACTTCATGTACCGGAAAAATGCTGCATATGGTATGAGATTTTTGTTTTTAGCTTTTTTGTGATGATTTATAAAATTACCTTTTTTAAAGAGCAATTATTCCTGCCATCGCTAGCGCAAAATATGAATGATAATGGGCATCCGCGTTATGCACCTAGAAAACGACATTTTGTCAAAAGACCAGTGAAGCAAATAATTTCAGTCTGATTTTGTAGAAGCGAAAACGAAAACGGGAGAAATCACTACTACGAGTAATTTCTCCCTAATGATTTTACAGTATTCCGGTCACCGGATTATGCAAGTTGTACTTCAATGCCCAGTGAAGTGATTAGAGCCGCATAGGCTTCTTGCTTAGTTAACTCCTTGCCAAACTGACCATTTTTAAAATCCCTCCAATACCAAAAAGATCCTACTAGACTAACTATTCCTGCATAATCTTGATTGTTATTATCGTAAATTGAAGTTTTTGTCGGTGTATCGGTTGCTGAATACCTCATAACTGTAATCGTTCCTATGATTCGAGAAAAAATGTCTCCGTGTAATATTGTAAAAACGATTATAAAAATTTGATGAAATAAAATACCTAATTATTTCCGTGATAGTACTATAATACAGCGTTCTTTTCTCACAGATTTTTCTTATAAAAGAAAATGCGATCGCCTATCATTCCAGCTACTACACTGCGATCGATCTCTTATAGCTCAATCAAGCATCCAGGATGGTGGCTCAATTTACGTCAGTTTCAAGGTAGTTCAGGTACTATGCCTTTTCTTTCTTCTTCAGCAAGCTCTAAGTTAGCGATGCACGGATGCTTGAGAAGTTGCCAATTTCTTTTGGTTGTTCGGGGAATGAGGTATAAACAACTTCTATGACGGCTCCAATTTATACTTTGGTCCCCACCTCAATGACTCAAATATTTTTTCACACTGTTCTTTATCCAATCTTCGCTTGATTTCAGGAGTAGCGATACCAAAATTATGACCTTGTATATATTCAACTCCAAGCTCGACTACTAACTCTCTTAATGAGAAATGACTAAATTCATCAAATCCTTCAATAATTGAAAAACAGGGAAAGTCATATTTCAAATCAATCAGATACTCTATGACGCTTCTTCCCAATTTTTTATCAAAATTCAGAATACTCCTATCAACTTTTACATATGTTGGATCGACCTCTTCTAATCTTGAAATAGAAGCATTTCCAACTCCAAAATCATCAACAGCAAACTTGACGTCATAGTTCTTTCTGTACTTTCTAGCTATACTTTTAAAGCTTCCCAAACCCTTTCCTTCATCATTAACAATTGATGGGAGGAGAGTTTTTTCAGAAATTTCAAGCACAAGTTTCTTTCCTGATATTAGCTTCTGTTCTGCAATCAGCTTTGCCAATAGCTTTTCATATGAAGTACGAACAATACTTGAAGGATAAACATTAACCGAAAGCATTTTTTTCTCATCATATCTCCCTGTTTGTGCTTTTTCAGTAGCTTGCTTGTAAGCCTTGATCGCAGTTTCTAAAATATAAAGATCTAGTTCTGTTTGGAAACGAACTCCCCACATTTCAGCTACTTCAAATAAGTCAGATGGAGCACGACCAGTTTTTGGATCGCGAGCTAATGCTTCCCAACCTGCAATTGTTATATTTTCCTCATGTTTATCAAAAAATATTATTGGTTCAAAAAAAATTTGAATATTCTTCAAAGATTTACGAAAACCATTAAATCTATCCTCATAAGATCGATCGCTTACAAAACCGTACTGACGCTTGACCGAATCGTATATTCTATATTTAATATCTTCCTTTATGCTAAGTGGGTTAAAGGTTTGTTCCGGTTCATATAAATTACCAATTATAATGCTAATAATATCTTCCAATTTATCTAATTGGCTGGAAGCACCAAAAAGGATAACTACATATTTTAGCCTTTGATTGGGAATAGCAATTAAATAACCTTCTTCAGGAAAATCAAAGTCTTTGTCTATATAAAGTTTGTAAGCTCTATCCGATTGGAAAATTTTTAAGTATTTATTTTTTAAAAAAGAGTTAATTAGGTTTGCATTAATTTGAATTGATAAATTGCTTGCTCTACTTTCCTGAAGAACTACGTCATTTTCGTAGCTATATATGTAAACCAATTCTGCTTTAAAAAAATCTTTGATAGCATTTGTCATCCACAACTCAGGTAAAGATGTTGGATCTATTTTTTCTATAAAATCTTCTAGTAAAATATCGTATTTTTCAAAAATACTAGGTAAGGCTTTAAAAGAGTTTTCCCGATCTACTAAACTTCCATTATTCTTGTCATTATTAAAAATAAAATAATTATTTTTAATCTTTAGAGTAGGTACTAAATTTTCTGGAGATCCAACAAGTTGCATGGCAACACATCCAAGCTTGTATGCAAGTTCATATGTTTGCCCTGAACCAAGTGCATCATAAAAGCTAACGGCAAACTCAATTGCATCTCTATCTTTGATTTCTTGCTCCATACCAATTACACGATCGATATATTGACTAATAGCTTCAAACTGGAATTTTGAGTAACACGCATTTAGGAAGACACACTCTACTTGATGAGTAAAGGACTTAAAGAGATTGGCAAGACCTTCTGTATTAACTAGTTGTATGTTTCCTTGATTATCCTCTAAAGCAATTCCTTCCTCTGCATTTCCATGTCCGCAGAAATGAACAATGTTTGGTTGTAATTCAGTCATCGATCTGACTAAATCTCTTGGACGTACAGCCCATCGTGTTTGTAATACAAACTGACTTCGGTTTTCAGATCTCTTCAAAGCTTCTTCAATATCTCGAACTTCTTCTGCTAATCGTAATTGTGTGGTATTACGTGGGTTTGCAGCTAAGACTAAAATTGTTTTTGTCAACTTTTCACTCCAGTTCTAGAAGAGCGCGGTTATGTTTTACAGTGAAATTGTAAAGTACGTCTAGTTTCAAGCAAAGTGATTGATATCACACGTTTAACTTAACTTAAACAGAACGCGCTGTTGAAGATGCTGGCAAAGAAAAGATGTTGAGCAATATTTATTAATGTAAATTTTTAAAAATTTTATACTACAAATACACAAAAATTTTGGTGATTCAAAATTCCCATTTTTACAATCCACCTTGGTTTTGAACCCTAAGTTCTCGAAAGATGATTCAGAACACGATCTTCGATGACTCCTAAGATGCACATTTTATAACCCTCATATAGCAAGGCTTTCAGAAAATGAAAAAAATGTGCGTCTTTCATATATTACTAGCGGCGATTTTCACGGCTAGTCGGAGGCTCAGATCTTGTACCAAAGTATTAATACTGATTTTTCTAGTTTTAATAAACATATATTTTTATCAAAAAAACGAAAAATCAGAGTTTATAGCCTACGTAGATCTCTATTTATTTGTATATTTTCACCTTTATATGGTGTAGGTGCAAGATGTCAGATGAGAACTTATGGAATTGCGATCGCATTCTATAAGTATCAGACTTTAGGATAGAGCCACCTTTGAAATACTTGTGTCAGACGGGGCATTACCAGATAGGTGAGCAGTGCTACAACCAGTCCGGTTGTGAAGAGTTGATTGAGCAATACGGGCAAACCGGACAAAAGTGGAGCCAACAATCGGCTGACAATCCCCAGAGTAACAAATACTCCCAACCAAGTAATCAGTGCCATTTTGTAACGAGGAGGTGGAGCCTGGAGTGGCTTTTCAGATAGCGTGAACCAAGTTTCCAATCCAGTCAGGGTTTGCACGTTCTCTGGTTTCTCAATCAATGGCTGCAACCGCTCAATCCAGTCACGCCGCACGTCAGATGTCATCCATTTTTTGAGATTAATGTAGCGATCGAACCGCAGAATGACAACGTATTCTGGATGACTGCGTTCGCGAGGTCGAATAATGCTTACACCCATGTATCCATCAAACTGCTTGGCAGCGGGAATAATGCCGTGCAGCCATTCCTCATACCCCTGCTCTCGCCCCGGACGAATTACATGGGAGATAATGGCAGTGACTTGATGATTTTCCTCATCTGTACCGATTGCGATAGGCTCGTCTAACATCACATTTAACTCGCTCTGGTGACTGTGCTGCCAGCAGTTTATCAACGAGCAAGTATTCAAAACAAGCGATCGCAAAGTCTTTGCCTTGGGACGAGCAACCTATCGATCTAACCACTGAAGCAGCCCAAGTGAAGTAGCGCTTCCTACAAGGTGAGCGCCAATCAAATTGACGTTTGCCAAAACTACAAACAGATCTAGCGAACGAATAAGATTTTCAGGTCTATAAACTGCCACTCCTTGAGGCAGAGCGAGAGCTTTCGATAGCACGGCAACAACGGTCACTTCAGATGCTAAAAAAGCTAATAATAAGCCTATCAAACTGACGATTAATCCAATGCGTAATACTTGAATTACGTCCTCTTTCCTTGGATGTAGTTCGCGATTTGGGGACTGTAAAAGTTTGTCTAAACGTCTGTAGCGATTCACCCAATAGAGCCTGAAACACAGCACTAAAATTCCAAGAATACCAAAAACAACTCCAAATCCCATCCCCGAATTTGTAGTTGTTTGGACAATGGAACTGCGGCTAAATATTGCTAAGAACAAAGCCAAGCTAGAAACAGCACCTAGTGCTAACTGTATCCAGAAACTAATCGGTCTTACTACATGAAAAGTAGCTGCAAATTTTTGCTTTGTTGGTACAGGTAGATATGAATTTAAGTCATGTGACATATTCCTTCTCCTTAAGCACGAGCGACTATATTTTTATTTTTAATAAGTGAGAAGTGCTAGATATAGATGTTTGACTTGCTCGGTTAAATTAATTGATTGGAGGATGTTTTAAAATTTCTCTAAAATTAAGTACATCCCGTGCTACTCCAATAATAAGCTATCAAATATTAACGTAAGTTAAGTCAGTCTCTAGAAAGATGTAGAGAGCAGACATTTCTTGATTCTAGGTAGTAAGTAATTTAGACTTAAGATTGAAGACAATTAATTTTAAAAACTGTGTCACATTATTGTTAATTTTTTTTTAATTGAATGCATACAGACCTTTGCATCTAAAGAAGTTACACTTCAGACAACCCTACTTGATGCCTTGAGTGTGCGGTAGATCGGGATTTCACCAAGTTAACCTGCTATATTAAGTTGCTGAAGCGTTGTTTAAGATCGCGGATAGCAGCACTTGTGTTGCGATCGTAAGCAATTTGAACGCATCGGGCGATAGCACTTAACAAATCAAAGTCTGGAAAATAGCGGCTCTGGGTTTGGAGGTGGTAATGTGCTTCTTGTAACTGGTAAATCAACGGCTGTTGATTTTTAAACAGCCAAACTTCAGGAACGCGATAAGGAAGATAATCGCATACATCTGAATAACTGGTAACATCAATTTCGATGACTAAATCGGGAGGCGGATCTTGTTGCCAATCGATGCGTTTTTTCCCAGAGATCGCTTGCCAGTTGTTGATGTAGAAACAATAATCTGGCTCAATCCCACTCTCTTCCGGCAAAGTCATAGTCACAGGTGTAAACGCATCATATTCCCGCCCATCGCGATCCAGTAGTGCTTTCACAATGTCCGCGATTAAATTAGCATCGCGTCCGTGTACTGGTAAGGGCGACATCAGCAAGACTTCTCCATTGCGATACTTGAGGCGTGGGAGCGAACTATCTCCCCTCCGGTCACACAAACTCTGATACTCTTGCCAGGTAGCAGGTAAGCGCACTACCGACCCCGGTGGTAATTGGATTTTTTCCGGTGAGATGAGGGCAAACATTGTTTGGGATCTCTTTTACGGTGGCATACTGCTAATGATAACGGACAAATTCAGGCGGCTCAATTGAATGAGAAGCGATCGCATCCTGTTAAGAACAAGGCAGTTTTTTCATCATTGAACTGGTCACAGTCATCGTTCACTGTTAAGTTCGCAAACGATAACCAATCCCCCTAACGGTCTCAATCCGATCGCTTCCCAATTTCTTCCGCAAGTGACCTATATAAACATCAACAATATTTGACCCCGGATCGTAGTCATAACCCCAAATGCGGTTAAGTAATTGTTCTCGACTCATAACCTGCATCGGATGACGTAGAAAAACTTCTGCCAATATAAATTCACGAGTGGAAAGTTCTACCAACCTATCTTCCACCCAAACCTCTCGTGCAATCAAATCTAAAGCAATATTGCCAACTCTCAGAATAGTTTCTTCCTTTGCTCTGGGGACATGACGGTTGCGTAATTGAACTCGGATGCGTGCTAGCAGTTCTTCAAACCGAAATGGTTTGGTGATGTAATCATCAGCACCTCCCTCCAATCCTGCAACTGTATCATCCACACCATCACGGGCAGTCAGTACAATGATGGGGAAGGTTTCTCCTCTTCCCCGCAACTCTTGCAGTACATCCAAGCCATCTTTATCTGGCAAACCTAAATCGAGAATCAACAAATCAAAATTATTACTATCCGCCATGTTCAACGCATCTCTAGCCTTGGTGGCGACTGTGGTTGTGAACCCGTGTGCTTGTAACCCTGTTTCCAGGAAGGCTGTGATGCGAAGATTGTCTTCGGCGATAAGAATCCGATTCATGAATTCGGTCCTCTTCGTCAGACGTAAGGGGAATGACAATCGTGAAAGTAGACCCATGACCCAGACGACTGACAAGTTCGACCCATCCACCATGAGCTTGAGCGATCGCTTGCACAATGGCCAATCCCAACCCATGACCTTCTGACTGGTCTTCTTTCGTCGCCCTTACAAAACGCTCAAATATGCGTTTTTGGTCTTCTGGGGCAATTCCAACTCCAGTATCCCTTACCCAAATATAAACATAATCCCCTTTCACAGAGGAACCAAGTGTAATGGTATCATTATTGCTCGTATAGCGAACGGCATTCTGAATTAAATTCATCGCAGCTTGAGTTAACCTCTGACGGTCAACCATCACTGGGCTCAACCCTTTAGATTCCAACCTCCAATCTCGATTGGCTAGCGATCGCGCTTTGAGATATATTTCCTCTGTGAGCCAATCTAATTCTTCTGGCTTTATCTTAAGAAAATCCGGGCGTTCTGTTTTTGCTAACAGTAGCAAGTCATTAACCAGGCGGCTCATGCGGTCTAACTCATCCATCACCAAGGCAATAGTTACCTCTTGTTTTTCCGGGCAAAACTGTAACATTTCCAGATGACCCTGAATCACTGTAATGGGAGTCCGCAGTTCATGACTGACATCGTTGAGAAACTGTTGCTGGCTATCAAAGGCAAACTGAAGCCGATCGAGCATTTCATTAAACGTTTTTGTCAACTCCGCTATTTCATCTGCTCCCTTGACTGGAATCCGCTGTGTCATATCTGACTCAGTGATAGATTGAGCAGTTTTCGTTAGCAAACGTAGGGGATACAATACTCTCCCAGCCGTCACCCATGCTAGTAAGAAAAAGACGAGCAGGACGATCAGCGTAACTTGCATGACGAGGAAAATCGCATTTGTTCCCGCTTGAAAAGCTGCTGAAGCATCGTGAATTGCAATAAGCATGGCTCTTTCCCCACCTATACTAACTGGGTATGCCACATAGCGAATCCTTTGTGTAGAAGTTTGTATGTAACCGTTCTTTGGTTCCTTAAGGTGAGTCCAGCGCCGTATCAGAGCTGGGTACTGCTCTAAAAGCTCGGAAGGTAAAATCGGGCTGTATCTGTAAATTTCGTTGTTGATGAGAGTAATAATATACTCATTCTGTGTAGGAGCATAGGTAGCCAAAAATTTATCAAACAATACAGCCGTCTCTACTGCATTTCCCGGTTGCTTTGCACTATACTGCCTTTCCAATAACTTAAATCGCGCTACTTCCTTAATCAAAGAAGCGTCAGCTCTTGCTTTTAAGTCTTCACAATATATCTGGCGAGTGGTTTGGATGGAAAATATTGCCGTACAAGCTGTGAGCAGAAAGTACCAAACTAAAAGACGGGCGCGGACGCTATAGAAAACTCTGCGCCATCCTTGTGGAGGTGGGTATTTTGCTACCATTCCTGTAGATTTGCTACTTGCTTGATATTTATTTGCCATTTTTCTACAAATTCGCTAACAACATTCAGTTTCCGCAAGCAAGGTAAATGAGGAGTGAAGCTTGGATGAAAAAATTTTAATAAAAAGGAGTCGGGATTTACAGAGACTAGCCTCTTAATTGACAGCTACCCTAACCTGACATAAACTGATAAGCTACGACCCGTAATAACAATTTCTTCATTTCAATTGTAATTAAACGTGGCTCATAACTACCAGTATGCCAAACTCAGAGGTAAATCCTTCAAAGGGCAAGACTTAACAGGCGCAGATTTCTCCTATTCAGATATCCGAGGCGCTGACTTTACGGGTGCCTTCCTTAAAGGAGCAAACTTCAGCCATGCCAAAGCGGGACTGCAACGCCGTTGGGTAATTGCTACGCTCGCGATCGCATTACTGCTGTCAGCTATATCGGGATTGCTATCAGCCACTGGTGGTTCTCTCATAGGGTGTATTTTAGCTAATGGCAACCGTGAAAACACTTATGTAGCAGCAGTCAGTTTAACAGTCTTGTTTGTGTTTTTTCTCATTACTATGCGGCAAGGAGTCGCAGCAGCCTTTGGTTTTTTGGCAGTAGCAGTGACATGGACTGCCGTAGCAGGAGTTACATGGGCGGGGATAGTCGCAGTCACATGGGCGAAGGCAGGAACTCAGGCAGGAATTATGGAATTGGCAACAGTCGTAGCAGTCGTTGTTACAGGAGCCATAGCAGCGATCGCAACAGCAACGGGTGTCGTCTTGATAGCTGGAGCAGCAGCTATGGCAGGAGCTGTTGCTGGATTATTTGCAGTCGCAGTTACAGTGTCTGTAGCAGGGGCTGTCGCTGGGATAGGAGTGGTCGCAGCTGTTAGGATAGGCGGTCCGGTTGTCGGAGCGCTGGCTGGAGCGATCGCAGTCTTGACAATATTCCTATCTGCTGACATCGGTTGTCGCGCACTCTTTGAAGATGAAAGACAAATTTGGGTTCGCAATGTTGCTCTAGATTTTGTCACCAGGCGTGGAACAAATTTTCAAGGTAGCAATTTGACAGATGCGAACTTTACACAGGCAAGACTGAAAAATACCAATTTCAACAAATCCATCCTGACACGTACATGCTGGTTTCAAGCAAAAATGATGAATCGAGCTGATGTCAGGACAACCTATCTTGAGGATAAAAATCTACGTCAACTGCTAGTTACAAAAGATTTACAAGGCAAAACAGTTGATGGCTGGGATTTGCAAGGTATGAATTTGCAGGGCGCGAATTTGAAAGATGCTAGCTTCATTGCAACCAAGCTCAATGAATCGAACCTGCAAAATGCGGATCTTTCAAGAGCAAATCTTACAGGAGTGCAACTAGACAAAACAGATTTAAGAGGTGCAACTCTGACGGGTACATACATCGGAGACTGGGCAATTTCTCCGGATACCAAGCTAGATGGCGTACACTGTGACTATATTTTTTTGTACGTGCCTACAAAAGATAATCCCAATCCCCATCGTTTACCTCCTAACTGGGATGAAACCTTCAAAGACGGTGAATTTGCTCAGTTAATGACCCCGTTGCCTAACCTCTCCAAGATCTAGATTGTTCCAAAGGAGTCTCCCGTAGTTGAGCAGATCCTTAAAACACCCCAAATATACCGTTAGGTTTGGGGATTTCTGCATTAATCTTTAAGACTCCTGCCGTCAATACAGGAGATTGAAACAAGGACGCCCTACGGGTTCGCCACAATATCCGGAGGGAAACCCGATGACAGTTGTGGACTCACCGTTTTTCCTCGTCGCACTCTCCGCTTGGAAAAACATCTTTTTTTCTAGCAGGCGCTACTCCCACAACGAGCATTTTTATTTCAGAGGACAGGAAGCAAAAAGCACAGCAGCGTAGCTGCCTCCTGCCCTCTGCTTTTCTTTGTAAAAAGACTCTATTATATATGTAGTGTAAAATACACTGAAATAGAATTTCAAGCAAAACCCAGTAAATTTCTGTATTTATTAGATTTTAGTTGATAAGGAGTGAGTGCTCGGTGGAATATCTTGTTTATTCTCTGATGGACAGTGCTTACGCGGAAGCAACTGTAGAAGATGAATTTAGTTTGCCGGAGTTTAAATTAACCTTAGATTGGAAAAAAGTTTTTAAATCGACTTGGCTCACCTATGCTACGGCTACAGCTTTGTTTGCAATTTTAGCCCAAGCTCAAGTCGTGTCAGCGGCTTACTCCGGTCCTGGTAGATATTATGTCAGCACAAATGGTAGTTGTCTCAATATTCGTACAGGTCCATCAACTTATTACTCTAGAGTAGCTTGTTACCGCAATGGCTCTCGACTTCCAAATGTAAGGGGATACACAAGAGGATTTGCTCGTTTGTCTACGGGCTATTTTGCTTCTACAAGATGGATCGCTCGCAGACCCGGTAGTGGATATACTCCCGGTCTTGGTGTTGGCGGTCGCGTCTTGAGTTTGGGTTCTCAAGGAAGCGGTGTTAGAAGAGTGCAAAGAATTTTAGGAATAACACCTACCGGATACTACGGTACTGCAACTGCAAGAGCTGTTCGCAATTTTCAGCAAAACAATGGCATATACCCAGTCGATGGAAGAGTGGGACCGGAAACCAGAAGAGCATTAAATCAATATGGAAGCACGGGTTACGGTTCTAACTACAATGATGACTACTTGTACTCGAACCGCGATCGCTACAATGATGACTACCTGTACTCGAACCGCGATCGCTACAATGATGACTACTTGTACTCGAACCGCGATCGCTACGATGATGACTACTTGTACTCGAACCGCGATCGCTACGATGATGACTACTTGTACTCGAACCTCAATCGCTACTACGATGACAACTACCTAAATCGTAACCGCGATATCTATAACAACAATTACAGTTACAACAGCGATTACAATATTGGAGGTCGAGATGTCCTTGCAAGAGGTTCTCGAGGTAACGCTGTTAGAGAAATTCAGCGATATTTAGGTGTACAAGTTACGGGGAACTACAATCGCGCAACCGAAAGAGCAGTCAGAAACTTTCAAGCCAGAAATGGCTTACCTGTCACTGGAGTTGTTGATTCAAATACCCGATTGTTTTTAGGCTTAAGTGGTTGACGCTCCGCCGCCTAAAGGCTAGTGTGTATTGTCAAACGAAGTGCATTAAAAGCGCTTTCGATCCCCCCTAACCCCCCTTAAAAAAGGGGGGAACGGAATTCCAATTCTCCCTTTTCACGAAGTTTCATCTCTTTTCTAGAGATCTGTACACTACCGTAGTTATAAAGGGGGGCTATGATACTCAAAAACTCCCCCTATTTATCGGAGGATTTAGGAAGAGCTAACACGTGTAAAAACACGCCAATTGTTTATATTCTTGATAATTATAAATGGCTTATATAGCAGTCCTAAATGAAATATAAAAATCAGAGTGAAGACTGCTAATAGCCATTAGCTATTAGCCATTAGCCCTCCCTTGTTCGCCAGTCCCGGTGGTCGCGGGAAACCCGCCTACAGGGCTGGTCTCACCATTAGCCATCCAAATTTTTTACAAATGATTTAGGATTGCTATATTTGACTATTGTTAGGCAACTTATCAATACTTATCCTGCTTTTTTCTGAATTTTTCAACAAACTCTAAGTATTTTCTGGATGATGAATAGGTATCTCAATAACAAATTCAGTCCCTTCACCTAAGTTGCTACGACAGTATAGTTTCCCTCCATGTTTTTCAATAATTTGGTAGCTAATCGACAGCCCCAAACCCGTACCAACACCAACAGGTTTAGTCGTAAAAAATGGATCAAAGAGGCGTTTTTGAACTTCCAAAGTCATGCCAGAACCGTTATCAGCAATGGAAATAACAATACAATTTTCCTCAATCATCTCAGTCGCTATGCGGATTTTAGGATGGAAAATGTGAGATTCTGGAAGTAAAGAACTCTTGCTGCATCCGGAAGCCGCCAATGCAAGCTGTGAATTGCAGATTGCGTAATTACCTCGAATCCATTGCTCTTCTAACGCATCAATGGAATTTGCTAACAAATTCATGAACACTTGGTTTAGCTGTCCCGCGTAGCAAGCAATTGGTGGAAGAGGCTGATAATCTTTAATAACTTGAATTTCAGGACGAGTTGTTGTTGCTTTGAGCCGATGTTGCAAAATCATGAGCGTGCTGTCAATTCCTTCACGAATATCCACTGCTTTCATTTGGGCTTCATCGTGACGGGAAAAGTTTCTTAAAGAGCGGACAATTTCACGAATGCGATCGGCTCCCATCTTCATAGAAGTTAGCAACTTTGGCAAGTCCATCATTAAAAAATCCAAATCAATAGTGTCGATTTCCTCAAGAATTTCTAGTGTGGGCTGGGGATAGGTGTGCTGGTAGAGTTTGAGCAAGTTTAACAAATCTTCTACGTAGTCATTGGCGTGAACGATATTGCCAAAAATAAAATTGACTGGATTGTTGATTTCATGGGCTACTCCAGCAACCAGTTGTCCCAAACTGGACATTTTTTCACTTTGTACAAGTTGAGTTTGCGTTTTTTTCAGTTCTTCTAAAGTTATTTCAAGTTGATGTGCTTGTTTTTGAGCGCTGATTGCAGCTTGACGAGTATGTCGGTAAAGTTCAGCTTGGTTGACAGCAATAACTAACTGACCAATAACTGCTTGTAAAAGTTCTACTTCACTATCAGTCCAGGGACGCGGATAACTACAATGAGCGCAGCATATAACTCCAATATCACCAGAACGTGTTTGAAACGGTAGCTGTAATGTCGATCGGTACCCCAGAGATTGAACTAACTGCCGAAAATTACTATCAGTAATATTTAATACATCATTTATACGAATAATTTCTTGGTTTAACAGCAGCTGATGAACCGAACCAATGAGAAGTTCCGGGTAAGAACCCAGTATCCCAGGTAAATCTGGATTTCGTGCTTCTTTGATAGCTTCCCAAGTTGGCGGATCGGTATCCGGCTGGTACCAACAGAAGGTACAACGGTCGATTTGCAATAACTGCTGTATTGCTTGGATTGCTGTTTCAATAACTGTATCTAAATCAAGAGAGTTACGGATTTGACTCGCTAACCTATTGAGCAGTTGTTCTCTCTGTGCTAGTTCTCGAAACTGTTCTTCTGATTTGCCAACACTCGTTTCAGCGACTTTGGATTGTGAAATGTCTTTTACGGTTGTTGCTAAAGGTGTTTGTTGCTTAACCACTGCTTCTGGAGTGTACTTGCCCTTAGTAATGATTTCAGAAGAGAAAATTGTGCCGCCTATTTCACCATTGCAGTCATACCAAGGACAACCCTTCCATTTCACCCATTCTACAGAACCGTCTTCCCGAACAAAACTGTCAGTTGATGCGTGTTCGCTACAACCAGCCAAACACAGTTGATGCACTGTTTTCCACATATTGGGAGTTTGAGGAAAAACCTCATAATGCTCGCGACCAATATAGCTTTCTTGTTGGAAACCATAGTCTGTTAACCAGCTGCGGGTGGCTGCCACATAACGCATGTGGCGGTCAAACATGGCAACGGCTGTGGGTGTGTACTCTAAAAACAGTTGGAACTCCGGACAGTTGTGCAAGTACATAAATTGGCCAGGGGATGCTTAATGTGTTGCCAAGGTATGAAATCATTGAAATGAAGACATTGTTAGTAATGTAACTATTTCGCAGTTACTTTCGCTTCCGAGTTTTCTCTTAATTCTAGTACCAGTTGTCAACAAAAATTGTAAATCGGTGTAGCTTTCGCAATATAAGAGTTCAGTATTTTTCAAGTATACAAGAGTAACAGTCCAGTTTTTATGTCCCTTACCAGAAATATTTGCACACAGGTAGGACTTTACAGAAGAACTAGATTTGGGTAATTTATAATGTATGAAATCAATGTCCGATGGTTTGTTTTAACTTAAACATAATTTGTCTTTAATTCAGGAAAAACTCGGTCAAATTTTTGACAAATAAGTATATTAACTGGAGTAGAGCTACTGCGGAAAAACCCAGTTTAAAAAAGCTGGGTTTTTGCATTGGCATTTTTCTACTTTAATCTTTGGAGCGATTTGCGCTTGGTGTAGTAGCAAAGCTATCGCTTCGCTACAATCTTAAGAACTCATACCAAAGTAATTTTGCACTATTTGCAAAATTCGCTTTGCGGCTTGTCCGTCCCCAAAGGGATTAATTGCGTTTGCCATGGTTTCATAAGCAGTTGGATTGGTAAGTAATTCAACTGCATGAGTACAAATATTCTGACTCGCAGTTCCCACCAGTTTAGCTGTACCTGCAGTCACTGCTTCTGGTCTTTCAGTGGTTTCTCTCAGCACCAGTACAGGTTTTCCCAAACTGGGTGCTTCTTCCTGCAAACCACCAGAATCAGTCAGTACAAGATGCGATCGCATAATAGCCCCGACCAATTCGGCATAATCCAAAGGTTCTGTTAGAAAAATGCGGGGATGGTTACCCAGCCATGCTTGTAATGGTTCTCGCACGGTAGGGTTGCGATGCAACGGTAATAGCAACGCTGTATCGGGAATTTTATCCAGTATTTGCAAAAATCCTTGAGCAATATCTTGCAATGGTTCGCCCCAATTCTCACGACGGTGAACTGTTGCTAGCAAAACGCGGTACTGAGACCATTCCAATCCGGGTACATAACAAGCAGGTTCCCGTGCAGCAACACTCAATAGTGCATCAATCACTGTGTTACCTGTCAAGCACACTTTACCCAAAACACCAGAACGTTCCAAATTTTCTACAGCTAAGGGAGTTGGTGCAAAATGCAGTTGAGTGAGTTGCGAAATCAGCCTGCGATTCGCTTCTTCTGGATATGGATTGAGCAAATCATCCGTTCGTAACCCGGCTTCCACATGACCTACAGGAATTTTTTGATAAAACGCTGCCAAAGTTGCTGCAAAAGCAGTGGTTGTATCGCCTTGCACGATCGCCAAATCCGGCTTGTTTTGTTGGAATAATTCTTCCAAACCCCTCAAACTGCGGCAAGTTATGTCGCTGAGGCTCTGCTTTGGCTGCATAATTTCGAGATCGTCATTAGCTTTGAGGTCAAACAACTGCATCACTTGTTCCACCATCTCGCGATGCTGTCCGGTGAGAATAACTTTAGTATCAACAGTTGAAGAGTTCTGAAAAACCTGAATCACTGGAGCTAGCTTAATTGCTTCCGGACGAGTACCTAATATAATGTGAATCTGTTTTTTAGCCATATGTTATTGGTAAGTGTGTCATTTGTCATTGGTCAATAGTAGTGTAGGGTGGACAATACCAACCACATATCTTTGTTATTGGCTATTACAACACCATTTCTCTCTTGCACGGAAAACCCCGCGCCCGAAGGGAGTTCCCTTACATGTATTTTAAAGATTAAGTAGATTCATATAATTATTCTTATTCAGATTAAATTGAGCCACCCAAACCTCATATAAAAGTTTCCATAAAACAAAACAGGTAGGATCTTTATTCCCCAGGAAGAAAATAAAAATAATCAGCGACTAATGACAAATGACACAAACATGAAAAAACCCGGATGAACCGGGCAGGTGTACTGTTGTCGAATTGAGTTGCGGTAATTACATTTTGATTTCACAGGTTAACGGGCAAGAAGCATAAACGCTGGTAGCTTGAATATTCTCAGATTCTCCGTGCAGCCAACTTAACCACTGCACTTCCTTAGGATGAACTCCTTTGAAAGTGAGAACGCCTGCTGCCAACACCACAGCCATCACATTGAACAGAATTAAACCGCCTGCGACCAGTAAAACTGCACTAACAGGCATTACCGATTCCAGCACAATTGACAACAAACACCCAATTGTAGCCATCAAAACCACTAAAGGAAAACCGACAACCAACAAACACACTGCCAATGTAAAAGTCCATATCAAAAAACTTTTAACTATTAGTAAAGAGTAAGTCTTTCCTAAATCAGATGTCTGAGACAAAGTCATAACTCTATTCTCCAAAATGCAAGACAGAAATTTGAATTGTTGGAATCTCGCTTACTTTGCAGCGGGATCAACGATTATTAGAAGTTCAGTATATAAAAACCACTTGGGAAAATGAGCATTTATTTAATAAACTTTACAGTTAATCTTTCGCAATTATGGAGCTCTATCTGGTAGGGGAGTTGGTGGAAAACTCCCCTACATCATCTATCTCTCGATAGAGAGGTAATTTGGGATCGATCTTTAAGGTTTATTTCAGGTGCTGTGCTTCCAAGACGCTTAACATTTCTTATGAAAATAGATGGTGTTTCTCATAATTCATGATTGGCGTTGAAGGAATTCTGAGTCGTGGTTTCACGCACAAACACAGCACGCGAATATAAAGATCGGAAAAATTTTTCTCATATAACAATAAAGTTTTTCTAAAGAATTTTAGGTATATAAAAGCACTTTAAAATGTAACTAGTATTACTGAATATAATTAGTGCAAACTATGTAATAAATGAGATGTAGTCAAGTTATACAGATGTTCAACCCAATAGAGAACCTACCGTAGTTAGAAAAAATGATACAAAATAAACAATAAGATGAAAGAGGTCTACTGAAATTGCTGTTATGCTCCATTTTTAGAACTATTCAGCCGTAAAGATAGACCAAACAGGATAGTGGCATCTATCAAAAGTTCAGCTTTTGTTTAAGTTTTGTTGTGAATTTCTAGCAAATCAATACACGCCCTATTTGTAAATAGATATGACAGAATCACAGCGTCCATTGAATCCCGCAGCAAATTCAACTCGTGGTGTTCCCCCATTACCACCACCACCACCTGCAATGAGTACGATGCGTCAGTCTACACAGACTTTAGAATTACCGATAGAGAGACATCCGAGTCGCACTGGGACAACAAACTCCTCTGCTTCTGCACCACCTCCACCAACGGCGGTTCCATCAGCTCATCGTCCCGGAACACCACCACCAATGGCTACTTCCTCCCGTCCTAAAAGCAATAATTCAACGCTAACTCTGGCACAGATTATACGAGAAGCTTTCGATAAGGGATATTCTGACATTCACTTGGGTGTAGGTGAAGTCCCTCGCTTCCGCAACCGAGGAGAAATGCAGCCGACAGATTATCCCGAAACCGATAAACCAACATTTATGGAGTGGATGCGGGAGATCATGACTGATGCAGAAATTCAACGCTTTGAAGAATATCTCGAATTTGACGGAGCTACGCAGTACGAATTTGCTAGGGTGCGGATTAATATCTTTGACTCCCTAAAAGGCTATGCGATGGTACTGCGATTGATTCCTTTGAAAATACTGACAATGGAACAGTTAAGGCTACCTGCTGTTTTCAAAGATGTATGTCACTATCACAAGGGTTTGATTCTAGTTACAGGTCCCACAGGCTCTGGTAAGTCCACCACAATGGCAGCAATGATTGACTACATCAATTCAGAAATGCCCAAACATATCATTACCATTGAAGACCCAATTGAATTTGTTCATAAAAGTAAAAAAGCTTTGATCAAACAACGGGAAGTAGGAATGCATACCCGAAAATTTGACAATGCATTAAAGGCAGCGTTGCGGGAAGACCCGGATTTGATTCTAGTGGGTGAAATGCGGGATAAAGAAACGGTGAACACAGCCCTGAAAGCCGCACAAACAGGTCACTTAGTCATGGGAACCCTGCACACTAATAGTGCTGTGAAAACTATTGAACGTATTCTCAATCTCTACAATGGAGACGAACAGGATGCTATGCGGGTTGCACTAGCTGAGTCTTTAGTGGCAGTGATTGCTCAAGGTTTGTGCCGTACAACAGATGGTAAACGCGCTGCTTTCCACGATATTCTCATCAATACCGATGCTGTAAAAGACTGGGTTAAAGAAGGGAAATATGATGCCATTACAGAATTGATGAAACAAGCAAGCTTTGATGGCATGATTACCATGAACCAGTCCCTGCTCAATCTTTACTCTGAAGGTCGGATTACAGAAGAAACAGCCTTAGAAATGTCACCAACGCCAAATGAAATGGCTCAATTCCTCCGTGGTAGAGTGTAATTAAGGGAATTATGAATTATGAATTATAAATTATGAATTTTTTTCATACTTCATAATTCATCATTCATAATTCATATGATTTCAGACAAACCAACTTACCCTCCTACCCTGTTTAAAGGTATTGCGCTCTTTACTCCGGGAGGAGATCTCATCTATTGCATCGACCCTAGCAAACAAGGTCGATGGCATTTGCATTTGTGTGCTACTTTACAGGAAATTTTGGATTTACCAGAACCTCCACATTTTTTAGTACCTTGTTATACAGCTACTGTCGATCGCTGGTTAGATCCGCGCACTCAAAAAATACAAGTTTTTGCCGAAGCTTACCCAACCGTGATGCGGCATCAAGCTGTACTAAATGCTATTTTTAGTACGGGGGAATTGGTGTGGCAGCCCAGTCCTTGGGCAGAAGGGTTGTGCGATCGCATGGTATTGTCAGCGTATCGTTCCACATTTCCCCAACTTTGGGAAGATCACGATTTAGTGGTGCGCCTGGAGCTTTCCGAGCCAGTACCTTCATACTATCAACCAGTCGTCTCCACCGAACAACAATCAAAGACACAAGGCTATGTCCTCCGCCTGTTTGTAGCCGGACATAGTGCAGCGACAGAACGTATTTTGCAAAATTTACACGAGCTTTTAGAACAATATCTGGGCTATCCCTACACCTTAAAAGTTATTGATGTTTTAACAAATCCAGAACAAGCAGAAGCCGATCAAGTTTCTGCCACTCCTACGCTTGTTAAAGTTTGGCCTCAGCCCATTCGCCGCATTGCTGGCGAGTTGGATAATGTAGAAAAAATCTTACAAATGTTAGGCACTGCAGAAAATTTTTAAGCAGAAAGACTGGTACACTCCACCGAGCCCATGACTCGCAGCACGGTGTAGTGTCTCATGCCAAAATATAAAGTTGTATGAAGTAATTCCGGATACACAGCCAAACTGCGGATAAACGTATTTGGTTATCGTTGTTCTTCTGTGTAATTTACTCATACAACCGCTAAAAAACTTTATGAGTACCGGGCAATCAAAAAAAGAAGGAGTCATAAAATGCAGCTATTGTCACTACGATGCCAATCCCATAACAGCCAAGTCTTGTCGCAAGTGCGGTAAAAGTCTTGTTGGTGCTAATTCATACAACAGCAGTAAGGGTGTGAAAAGCAAAGTTATACCCTCAACTTATGAATGGCTGTCTGCTCCTTTAAATTGGTTTGGTTTCACTCTACTGTTACCGCTTGTTATTTTTATTGCTGGAAGCTACATTCTTCTCAAAACAATTGGCAGTCCACAAGTCTCCTTGACAAATGAATCCGTTAGTTTCAATGACACCACTCAGAATGCTTCATCTGATATCAAATACTACACTTCAATGAAGGAAGTGCCAAATGTTCCGGAGGGGAAGTTTTATTATGGTGGTGCTTTTGTCTTCGCATCTCTAAAAGCTCAAGGTTTACATCAAGCTATTAACCAGTTATATCCAAAGTTTCAAATACGTTACAATGAACCCACAGACAATACACCTGGTAGTGGCGCGGGTATTGCCATGTTGTTGAACGGTGAACTGAGCGTTGCTTTATCAACTCGAGCTCTGGAAGAAGCTGAATACAGTAAGGCGCGGGAACGGAATTTTTCTCTACAACAGGTACCAGTTGCTATTGATGGGGTTGGTTTTTATGTTCATCCAAATGTTTCCATTCTCGGGCTTTCTGTAAACCAACTCCAAGATATTTACAAGGGCAAAATTACGAACTGGAAGGATGTAGGAGGACCCGATTTAGCGATCGTACCTTTTAGGACAAAAGCTGGTAACTCATTCAAAATGCTGCTTGGCTCAGAAGCAGAAAATGTCAGCCCTAATATAAAATTTACTCGGGATTTCACAGAAACTTTCCGTAAAGTTAGCTCTACACCGGGAGCAATCGGTCTTGGTACTGCGACGTTAATTGTTGGTCAAAAAACCATCCGTCCTATTGCGATCGCTTCTGAAAACAGCAAAAACTATGTACCGCTTGTTGTAAATGGTACTCAACTTAACACAGCAGCGTTTCTAGATGGCACTTACCCTTTAACCAGACGCATATTTGTAATAATTCGTCGGGATAAGACACCAGAAGAAATGGCTGGTGTGGCATACGCCAACCTATTGCTATCCAAAGAAGGACAAAAGTTTGTAGAGAAAGCAGGCTTTGTCCCAATTCGATGAAAACAGATCGATAAAATACTTTGAAAAAAAAATAAGATGAAAATCCTTTTTGTTTGCAATTTCTATACTCAAGCCTTAATCTAGACCATGGTTCTTAAAATGCAACAGGAAAATTAATAACCTGTGTATTCTACTGTTGAACTCTATCTTCACGATCTGGAGGATCGATACGTGCGGTTTATGTTGAATTTAAACAGTCTGGTACGAGCAGCTTCTGTTGCAGGTTTAACATTTGGTTTGGTATCTGTTTCTCAGCTCGGGCAAAAAACTTTTGCACAAGACATCACACTTGAAGGTTCTGGTTCAACCTCCATTCGTCTTGTAGTTTCAGACTGGTTTACCGAACGTGGGGTTAACTACCGTGTCGTTGGTGGCAATGTTGGTCGTCCCGAATTTGAGAACGGAATCACTGACTTTGTCGCTAGCGATTACTCTCTCCCCAACCTTCCTAGAGAAGACATGGTGGTTCTCAATCCAGTTGACAATACGATTGTGTTGCCATACAACGTACCTGGTTTCGAGGCAAGACTTAACACAGAGCAGCTCTGTGGTATCTACAACGGCACTATTACCAACTGGAGCCAAGTGGGCGGTCCGAGTTTACCCATCCTTCGCGTTTACCGTTTTGATGCCAGCAATACCAGTGCTGAACTTGATACCGGATTTGTTCAGCCCACATGTGGATTTTCCATCACGAATCCAGATAGGAGCGTGAATTTACCCAATCCCAATCCCGCTACCGATCTGCCCGGAAATGGCAGCGATGGTGTCCTTGATGTCGTTGAGAAGACTCCAGGAGCCATTGGTTATATCAACCGTCCCATAGCTATCAGCCGAGGGTTAAGAGATTTTGTCTTCTTCACTCCTTTGGAAACTTCAGAATTATTCCAAGGACCGATCTACGTTATTTTCCGTAAATCCTACGCCACTAAGGAAAAAGCTAAGGCTGCTAGGGATTTATGCAAGTATATCGCAAACAAGGGCAGTCGAGTTGCACAAGAAGACTTTGGCTATACACCGCCAACAGGACCGAGTGACTCCTGTCAACTTATCGCCTTCCCCGCTCCTGCACCTTAATGCAGGAGCAGGTGATACATCTCTACATTGAAAACAGTTCTTCTGCACTCGAAGGATGAATGCCGATCGCTCTATCCAGATTCTGCTTAGTTGCACCAAGCGAGAGAGCGATCGCAAGCGTTTGAATCATCTCTACTGAGCCTTCCCCCAGCATGTGAACGCCCAGTATCCGCTCCGCATCATCTCGGTTCACCACAACCTTGAGCAAAGATTTTTCATTTAATTGGCTCAAACAATAGAACAACGGGCGAAATTGAGTGCGGTAGCATTGTACGGCATCCCCATACTTCTCGCGGGCTTGTGCTTCAGATAATCCAACTGTTGCGGCTTCAGGGTGAGAGGAAATAGAGATAGGAACCCAATCATAACTAACCATTTGAGGCTGTCCGCCAAATTCTGTATCTGCAAAAGCTCTGGCTTGGGCGATCGCGCTCGGAGTCAAAGGAATTCTATCCGTACAGTCTCCTACGGCAAAAACATTGACGTGAGTTGTGCGACTAAATTCATCAACCTGAATCGCTCCTGATGGTGTTCGTTGAATTCCTACTTGTTCTAAATTCAGGTTTTCCAAATTTGGTTTCCGTGGAGCATCAACAAAAACCGTATCAACAATTACGGAATCGGTGTATTTTCCAGACAACTTGAGACAAAAGCGATCGCCTATTCGTTCAATTTTTTCAACATAGCTGTGGCTGAAAATTTGCACTCCTTGCTGGATCATCTTGTCCTGAATTCTTTTGCCAATTTCAGCATCCAGTTCAGCTAAGACACAGTCCCCAGCAATGATTTGAGTGACGTGAGTCTCTAACTCATTCATACTTCCAGCAACTTTTACACCAATCGGATCGCTACCCAGAATTGCAAGGTGTTTGGGTTGTGCTGGTAAGTTATAAAGTTCGCGCCAGGTAATAGCACATTCAATTCCTGGAATTTCCGGTATAAGGGGTTTTGCGCCTACTGCAATCAAAATTTTGTCAGCAGTGACCGGTCTATCTGCAATCAGCACTGTATGAGCGTCTAAAAATGCTGCTTGTCCCTGAATTAACTTAGCTCCTGAGTGTTGCAGATTGTGCAAGTGCAATTCGTTGAGATGCTGGAGGTGACGGTTTTTTGCATCTACAAAATGCGACCAGTGAAAGTGACGGGCGACTTTATCCCACCCATAACTACTAGCTAGTTTATCTAACTGTTTGTAGCTAGCAGCGTAATCCAGCAATTTTTCAGGAATACAGCCGTAGTTGATGCAAGCACCGCCAACCTTAGCTTGTTCTGCGATCGCTACTCGTACCCCATAGCCAGCTGCTCTTTCAGCTGCTGCAATTCCTCCAGAACCAGCGCCAATTATCACAAGGTCATAGTCAAATGGCATAATGAATAGACCCACATTACACTCTTCGAGCAACTAACGTATCGCGCATTATGTAATAAAATGACTGCTATTTACTGACATCCTTCAGCTTAAGAATCTGGAGGAGAAATTACTTCTTACTAATGGAGCGTCATCAATACTAAATTAGTATGTCCCAAGAAAGAATTTATTGTAATTTTTTGTACAAGATTACTTGGGCTCGTGTTACGATTTCACAAATATTTACGTAAATTAAGATCTAAATAGTCCTATACTTTCTTTTTTATGAATATAACTACTGCGAAACGCTTTACGATATCTGAATACGAACGTTTGGCAAAACTCGAATTTTTTAGGGAAAATGAGCGAGTTGAGCTGATTGATGGAGAAATCATTTCTATGGTCTCGAAAGGTACACGACATTCTGTTTGTGAAACTCGATTAGAAAGACAGTTGTATGAACTAGTTGGGAAACGTGCAACATTAAGAGGACAACAACCGATCGTTATTTCTGAATATAACGAACCGGAACCAGATAGAGCGATCGTCAAAAATCGAGAAGATGATTATCTCAGTACTCATCCCTTACCTTCCGATATCTTACTTTTAATTGAAATTGCTGATTCTTCTTTAAAATACGACCAAGAAGTTAAATTAACAATTTACGCTCAAGGGGGTATTTCAGATTATTGGATATTTAATCTTATAGATAATTGCTTGGAATGCTACAGCGAACCTTACCAAAATTTGCAAGGTAAGTTTGGCTATCGAAAAAAAATAATTTTTCTACCTAATGAAACCGTGAATCTTCCCTATTTTTCGGATTTAATTCTGGATTTATCTAAAGTATTTCCTGCCATCTAACATTAGAACCAACTATATGGAGGTATGAAATGAGCCGTCAACCATTGCTTGATGTGACGCGTTCATATACTTTTAGAAATTATTTTGAATTAGGATTCCCTGTTGATGATTTAGTAGCCGAATTTGGTTATTCTTTCGCTCGCCAATTTCTGAGTTTACCAAAATACTCTGGAAATCTAGATCGAATATCTGATTTAAAACAACGGATTGAAGAAGTATTGCCTTATGTAGATTTAGAAAATGAAGCAACTCGCAGGGAAATCCTTATTGCTCCGCTCGTAACAGATTTAATTCATTATTCTCGCGCTAAGTTGAGAATTGAATATAATATTAAAGTTAACAATCAACTTCAAGGAAATTTAGATTATTACTTACGATCTTCAGCTAATTTAATTGTTATTGAAGCTAAACAAGCTGACTTAAATCGAGGATTTACACAATTAGCAACAGAAATGATAGCGCTTGACCAATGGACAGATTCAAATCAACCCGAAATACTTGGAGCAGTAACAACAGGAAATATTTGGCAATTTGGAATATTATACCGACAGCAAAAACTTATTGAAGAAGGAATAAATCTTTACCGAGTTACGGAGGAATTGGAAGATGTTGTCAGAATTTTATTGGCTCCACTTATATAATTCATAATTAAAATCTCTTTGATGGCTTTCCGCTTTGAAACATTACAGTTGATATTGCGTGAAGCCATGACTCTTTCAATACGGTAACCAGCATAGGAATTATCAAAAAAATTATCGTTAATATCTTCATTTTTAGGATCGGAGTTACTTAAAAGTAATTTAGCTCCCTTTGCATCAAGAGATTGGAAAAAGTCTCGCAGTCGTAATTGTTCGGAATCACCAAACATATTTTGTGAGTATGAGGTAAAGTTAGACGTTTTACTAATTGGTCTGTAAGGTGGATCGAAATAAACAAAGGTATTGCTATCTACGTATTTTTCACACTCACTAAAATCTCCATAATGAATTTGAGTTTTTTGAAGCGCTTCAGACACAGCTTTTAAATTTGTTTTATCGCATATATTAGGGTTTTTATATCTACCTACTGGAACATTAAAACTTCCGTTTGAATTGACTCTAAAAAGTCCATTGAAACAAGTACGGTTTAGGAAAATGATTTGTGCAGTTCTCTCAATCCATTCTGAATTATAGTTAATTGAATCTATTTCTTTGCGTCGCCAATTAAATTCCGATCTCACTTGATAAAAGTATGTTTTTCTTTCCTTATCATCAAGAGATAAATATTTATTTTGTATATTTAATAAAAGTGAAATGAGTTTCTCTACATCGCGTTGAATAGTTGTGTAGGCTATAACTAATTCAATATTAATATCAAAAATAAAAAATTCTTCAACTGGATAGTTTTGAACCAGATGCAAGAACACTGCTCCTCCGCCAACAAATGGTTCTATGTATTTTTTTATTGAACCCTCTGCTAATTCTTGAGGAAAAAGACTATTCATCTGCTCGATGAGTTGTCCTTTCCCTCCCGCCCATTTTAGAAAAGGTTTTGCTACCATTGATTTATCTAAGATAAACATATTGAATATTTTAAATATAGTTCATTTGTATTGAACCATTATTTAGAATATGATACATTTAACTTAGTACTTTAATACAATTCTCTTTTGCTCACTTCTAACATCACCAATCCGTTGAGCCTTTATCCAAGCATCATTGCTGTAGTTGGGAGAAGCGAAATCATGTAAAAAATCCGAAAATCCAAGCTTTGAAGGACTTGCTCGAAAATGCTCCACCCACAACACTAGACTTTGATGCATAACAGCCAAGTAGGAGTACTTAAAGGAAAAACATAACCTGTGAAGGTTTTGATAGGATTTATATTGTAGTTGACATAGCTCTTAACCACAAGCCGTTGTTCGCGGAGAGCGAATAAAATATTTAGTAAATAAAGATTAGATTATCAAATGCAAACTTTAAAAGCTATTTATGAAAATGGTGTGTTTCGCCCTTTAGAAGAACCTGAATTGATTGAAGGGCAATTTGTCCAACTGATAGTTAAACCTACTACTCCTCTTAGTCCTCAAGATATGCTACAACTTGCATCTCAAGTTTATGAGGGATTATCAGCAACAGAGATTGACGAAATTGAAGAAATCGCCTTAAATCGAGACAATTTTTTCTCTGATAGAACTGAAGCATGAGCCAAGATCCAGTTCTTTTAGATACTGATACGCTGTCACTCATTCTGCGCCAAAATCCTCTTGTCCTTGCTAAAGCACAATCATATTTGGCGCAACATAGCAGGTTTACTTTCTCGATTATTACTCGCTATAAAATTCTGCGAGGACTGAAAGCTATACTGCAAGGGCTCTCGAATTTTTGTACGTTGGACAAACCTAACAAATACCTGTAAATGTTGGGTTTCGTTCCTCAACCCAACCTACTACTGGTCTGTCGCATTTTTAGGCTTAACCAATAAGTTAACTATTATCCTTCAAAACCAACCCTTCTAACCTTTGTTGTAAATCTTTTGTGAGATCGGCAACGGCTTGTCTAGCACCTTGGCGACTAGCCTTGTAAGCCGGGTAACGTTCGGAAACAGACAAAGGCTCACCAATAGTTATTTTCACATTTTGCTTGCCAAGTTTGGGAGTTCGGAAAGGATTGCCACCCGTAATTAGAGTGACGACATTCCATAGAAGTAAGGTGGTCTCTGCAAATCGTTCTGCTGTGGGTTTTTCTCGCACGTATTTACCCGTGACAGCAACTAAATTTTCCACCAATCTCATGTGCCACATTCGCAAGTTCGCTTCTTCTGCTACACGATCGCCTAATGCCTTTTCTACAAGAGACAGTGCTTTTTTATCTTTAAATTCCTCTCTAAAAATATAATTCCATCCTGCTTGCTCTACCCGACGACAGCGATCGCTAAAATTTCCTTTAGATTGTAAGTCAAAATAATCTTCAGCAACTTGTAAAACCACATCTAACACAGCTTGAAGACGAACGGCAAAAAGCTCATTTGCATCTTTTCCTCCCTCATAGACTGGCAATTTGCGATGGTAGAACCGCTTGTAAAATTCTTCTATCAAAGATAATAAACGTTCGCTCAAACCCACCAAGCGAGGGTAGAGAGAGTCAAAAGTTGCAGAGGAGGGGAGGGAATGTGCTGTATTTGCACTTAAGCCCATCGCAGTTTCCAATTCAGTTAAAAGATTGGCAATAGCACCCCAAGGAGCTGCAACATAACTGTATCGAATACCGACTGGTACAATAAAAACCTGTTCATCCCGCTTGTCTTTCTGTAAATCCTCAGCGCACCAAAAACCCATCTGGGCAATACCTGGTTCTAGAGGATTGACAATTTCTGAAAGACCATTGGTAGCACCTTCAGGTGCAGCCGCCATGGGAAACTGACCGTTGACAAATAAGTCACGTGCCGATCGCAATCCCGTCCAATCTGCTTTCCCTCGTTGAATGGGGGTTGCACCCAAATGAGATACAATCCAACCAACGTGAGAACCAGCCCAAAGAGGAATTCCACGGTCATAAATAAAATGAGCGTGAATCGGATGCTGTAGCGCTGTACCCCCATGTCGTGCTACTTTTGGCAGAATGTGATAAAGCAAATAGCCTAAAGCAAAGGGATCTTCCGTCTTCGGATGGCGAAATGCCAGCATAAAGCGGATTTTACCTTCTTGGAACTGGCGGTACAAATCCACCAAAACCTCTACGTTGTCTGCTTCAATATGGTTAATTGCTGTTTTCCAGCGTATCCAATGGGGTAACACCAACTGGACACCGCGCAAAAATAAGGGATCTAACGCCGGAGGAATAAATTCCAAAGGTGGTTGGGCTTGATAAATAATATCGGGCAAGGTGCTTTTCTCCTGAAGTTGCAAGCGGACATTTTAAAAAGGTTTATTAAAGTAAGCTTGCTTATACCTTTTGGTAATTTATAGCAAGCTAATACACTAACTTAACTGACTAAAGGATTATTGAATCTGGAAAGGGGACAAACGATGCGACTGTCACAAATGCTATTCCTTACACTTAGGGACGATCCAGCAGATGCTGAGATTCCCAGCCACAAACTCTTAGTCCGCGCAGGCTACATTCGTCGCATCGGTAGCGGTGTATATGCTTACCTTCCATTTATGTGGCGAGTCCTGCAAAGAGTTTCCCAAATTGTCCGCGAAGAAATCAACAAAATTGGCGGACAAGAGTGTCTCTTACCTCAATTACAACCTGCTGAGTTATGGAAAGAGTCCGGACGGTGGGATACGTACACCAAAGGGGAAGGAATTATGTTCTTCCTAAAAGACCGTCGCGATCAAGAACAGGCTTTAGGACCAACCCATGAGGAAGTGATTACAACCATCGCTCGTGACATGATTCGTTCCTACCGTCAGCTTCCACAGGTTTTTTACCAAATTCAAACAAAATTCCGCGATGAAATCCGTCCTCGTTTTGGTTTAATGCGCGGGCGAGAATTCATCATGAAGGATGCTTACTCTTTCCACCCAGATGAAGAAAGTTTGAAAAAAACTTATCAGGATATGGATACCGCCTACCATAATATCTTGAGAAGGTGTGGTTTAGCTTTTCGTGCCGTCCAAGCCGATCCCGGTGCAATTGGCGGTTCTGGTTCGCAAGAATTTATGGTGCTAGCGGAAGCAGGCGAAGATGAAGTCTTGTACACAGAAGATGGAAAATACGCTGCTAACGTAGAGAAAGCGGTTTCTCTCCCACCAGATGCAGAACCATCACCGTTTACGAGCTATGAAAAGCGGGAAACTCCAGGAACAGAGACTATTGAGAAAGTCTGTAAATTTCTCAAATGTTCCCCCACCCAAATAGTGAAAAACGTTCTTTATCAAACAATTTTTGATAATGGGATGACAGCATTCGTGCTAGTAAGTATCCGAGGAGACCAAGAGGTTAATGATGTCAAGTTGCAAAACGAACTGACAAAACTAGCTCCTCAGTTCGGTGCTAAAGCTGCTATCAAATTGATAGTGCCAGATGCCCAAGCCCAATCAAAACTGCTCAAACCTTTACCTTTGGGCTATATTGCACCTGACATTGCCGACAGTCACATTATTCATGCCGCCAAAGATATCGTCCCTCATTTTGTGCGTTTTATTGATAAAACAGCTGTTGATTTAAAGAATTTTGCCACGGGTGCAAATGAATCGGGTTATCACGTCGTTGGCGCAAATTGGAACGAGCAATACAAGGTACCCGAACCGATCGTAGATGTACGTAAGTCAAGACCTGGGGATCGCTCCGTTCACAATCCCGAGCAGCTTCTGCTTAGCGCTCGTGGAATAGAGGTAGGACACATTTTTCAATTAGGTATTAAGTATTCGCAAGCAATGGGCGCAACGTATACCAACGAACAAGGAGAAGAAAAACCTCTATTCATGGGTTGTTACGGTGTGGGTGTATCGCGCTTAGCCCAATCTGCTGTAGAGCAATCTTATGATAAAGATGGGATTGTTTGGCCTGTTGCGATCGCACCTTATCAGGCGATCGTTACAATTCCTAACGTCAAAGATGCCCAACAAGTAGAAATCGCGGAAAAACTTTACGCAGAACTGAACTCTGCGGGAATTGACACTCTACTTGACGATCGCGACGAGCGACCGGGCGTAAAATTCAAGGACGCCGATTTAATTGGAATCCCTTACAGAATCGTCACTGGGAGGGCAATTGCCAATGGCAAAGTTGAAGTCGTTGAAAGAAAAAGCCGCAACTCTCAGGAAATTGACATTGCTGAAGTTGTATCTACTATAAAGGAGTGGATTGATGCTGCTAATGGCTAATAGTGAGTCCTGCGCTGTAGGCGGGTTTCCCGCGCCCACCGGGACTGGCGAACAAGGGAGGGCTAATAGCTCATCTTTACAATTAACAATTAGCCATTAGCCATTAGCCATTAGCAATTAACCAGTATGGAACTCCTCACAATAGTCCTATCCGGCTTGCTAGGATTGATTGCTCCTGTAGGATTGGTGATTGACCGAACTGCTGAAAATGTCATACGCTCTCAATTCGCTAGCGTCAAGCAGTTACAGGTACGAGTTGATAATGCTCCCTCTTATCAATTGCTACAGGGAAAAGTTCAACGAGTGAGGTTTGCAGGGCGTTCTTTGCAACTAAAGCAGCAAAATCTTCAAATTGCTGCTTTAGAATTGGAAACTGATGCCATTGAATTAGACCCACGTACTCTCAGAAAAAAACCATTATTTCAACGACCTTTACAGGCGGGTCTGCGTGTTGTTTTAACCCAGGAGGATATCAACAAGCTGTTACAGTCACCCAAATTTTTAGCTCAGTTGGAAAAAATGAAAATTAACGTGGACGATTCATCAAATACAGAGTATAACTCTGTATATAAATTTGTAAATCCAAATGTAAAATTTTTAGCAAACAATAGACTGAGTTTCCAAGTAGAATTACAGAATGAAAGCCAAAATAAACCTTTGTTAATTAAGGCAGAAGCAGGGCTAAATATTATTGGTGGCAAAAATATTCAACTTGTCGAACCAGAGGTGACTGCTAATGGAGAAGCCGCTCCACCACAATTTTTAAATCAAATTGTGAACAATATTAACAAACGATTGGATTTGGGACAATTAGAAGGTAACGGTCTACAAGTACGAATTCTAAAATTAAATATGAAACAACAAGAATTAGAAATCGCAGCATTCATACGAATAGAACCGTCTTCCAAGTTTTTGGAAACTCGAGGCTCTTAGGTAACGTCTTTTACCAGGCTTCTTCTTACAGTAATACTTTTTTCTATTTCAGACTAAAGCAAGGAATTCAATATGAAAGAACAACAAGGTAATCGTATTTCTTCAGGTATCATCGCAGCTGTTTCAGTTGCGGTTATTGCTGTCAGTGGTGCTCTAGCTTACCACGTTTTTAATTCAGGCAGCAATGAAATATCCCCAAAGCCCAATCCGAATATCACCGGCCAAGCTAACACTCCCAACAAGCAAATCAATCCCGCCGAGCAAAAGGCTGAAGTCTATTGGTTGCAGGACAGTGGTACAAAGCTTTCTTTGGTTCCACAAACAGTTACACTTCCTCAGGGAGAACCCAATAAGGTTTTAGAAGAAGCTTTTTCAAAACTATTAGCAGGACCAACCGAAGGAACTGGTTCAACCACTATCCCAAAAGAAACCAAGTTGTTGGGAGTGAAGGTCACAGATGATGGTGTCCATGTCAACTTATCAGAAGATTTTACGACAGGAGGTGGGAGTTCCTCTATGATGGGTCGCGTGGGACAAGTTGTTTACACTGCCACTGCTTTAAATCCCAATGCTAAGGTATACATTGAAGTTAACGGGAAACAGTTGGATGTCTTGGGTGGCGAAGGTTTGGAGTTGGAACAGCCCCTAACTCGTGAAAGCTACAAACAAAATTTTGAACTTTAGCTACAGCGATCGGCGAGCGGTGACTGACTGGTCACCGCTCGCTGACTATTTACCATTTAAAACCCGAAAGTTACGGGCTTGCTGTTCCAACCTAGTGGCAAGGCGATCGCAAACTCGGTTGCACAATTCAAAAATCATTTCATCTTCTACCCGGTAATAGGCGCAAGTTCCTTCGCTACGGCGACTGAGTATTCCTGCTTGCCACATAACTTTCAGGTGTTTTGACACATTAGCCTGAGAAGTTTGTGTTGCCTCTACCAATTCTTGCACGCATTTTTCTTCATCCCGCAGTAAATGCAACAGCCGCAGACGCATGGGTTCACTCAAGAGGCTGAAGTATTCAGCTACTTGTTGCACAACTTCCGGTGGTACAGGCAACGCTTGTTTCATCAGGGTAGATCTGTAAGGATGCAGCTGGAAATTTTAACAATGACCATTAAATTTAGCCAGGAAACGCTCGCTAGACCCTAAAGGGCTTAGCTGCGGTTTATTGACTCGATATATAGATTAATACTTAATCTGGTTTAATTCGCATCAAAGGTTGACCGTATTCCACTGGTTCGCTATTTTGTAGAAGAATTTCTACCACTTGCCCGGAAACTTCTGCTTCTATTTCGTTCATAAGTTTCATGGCTTCGATGATACAAACTGTTTGACCTCTCTTGACGCGATCGCCCACTTCCACAAATGGTGATTCACCGGGACCGGGGGCGCGGTAAAAAGTTCCCACCATTGGGGAGGGGATGTCAACCAGTTTTGAGTCAATAACAGGGGAAGAAGTGACCGGCGACGGAATCCCTTTTGTAGCAGTCGTCAGGTCTATAGGAGTAGGTTCCGTCACCGCAGGCACCACCAATGGCGGAGGCGGTGGAATGGGTGGCAATCCCGAAGACACCGCACCTTGCCCCGCTTGAGCTACTGACAATACTTGGTTGCTAACACTAACAGCTTTGCGAACCGTTAATTCAAAATCGTCACTTTTGAGAGTCACTTCTGCAAGATCTGTTTGTGCAATCGTCGTCAGTAGTTGGCGGATTTCGTTAAAGTCTAATGGCACAGCTTTTCTTACCTCATGCAATTAGGTGGTAGAGAGACTCATACCAACTTTGGATTTTAGATTTTAGATTTTAGATTGTTTTGCCTGTGAATGAGACAGTTTCAACCTTCCCAAAAAATCTTACTTATTCCAATTTGGTATCTTCTGTAAAGTCGGTTATCTTTTGAGACAGGGAGACAAATCCCTGTAACGCATCAAACTCGGGATTTGCATATTTGAGGTGAAAGGTAGGTTACTCCCTGCCTAAGTATGTATCGTTACGGGTGTCGATCCGGATGCGTTCTCCTTGAGAAATAAAGAGTGGAACCATAATCATTGCTCCTGTTTCCACAGTTGCTGGTTTTGAACCACCCGTCGCAGTATCGCCCTTGACACCTGGGTCTGTTTGGACAACTTCCAACACGACTGAGTTGGGCAGTTCTACCTCTAGGACTTGGTCATCCCAACGAACTACATTGACTTCCATACCTTCCTTGAGGTATTTTACACGTTCGCCAATTTGTGCAGCACTCAATCTGCCTTCTTCATAAGTTTCCATATCCATAAAGACGTAATCTTCACCTTCTTTATAGGTATGTTGCATCGTACTTTTTTCCAAATTGGCTTGCGGAACTGTTTCTCCTGCCCGGAACGTTCTTTCTACCACGTTCCCATTTTGGGCATTTTTCAGTTTTGTCCGTACAAACGCAGAACCTTTACCAGGTTTAACATGGAGGAATTCTACCACTCGCCATACAGACCCATCTAACACTATAGACACGCCAGGTCGAAAGTCGTTACTGGAAATCATGAAACCTTCATATATTGGAGACAATCGGGATTTATTTTAACCCTCAATAGGAGTAATTAGACATTAATCATTCGTGATTAGTAATTAGTACTTATCAATATTAACCGACAAGCAGCGATCGGCAACAATGACCCATGACTGACGCTGCTTGCGCTAAGGGAGTTCCACTTCATTCCCGATCTGAGCCTGGAGGTGCCTTTTATCGAGATTCTGTTTCTACAGAGCCCAATGCATCAATTGCTACGACTGAAAAATACAGCAGCAATGATAATTAAACTTAAAAGCACCAGAGGTACGAAAAGGTTAGGGATATCTGATAATTGCATCTGTTGGGGAAAAATAAAAAATGAAAATTAAAAGTATTTTTGCTATCTGTTATTGATAATGTAGCACCATTAATGTTGAAGCTATTGACAATTTTCGATAAATATGTATATTTGTCTTTGTATTAAATAGTACCAAACAGCTATGTTCGCATCGCTTCTCAATTGCTTTAAGGATATCAGCAATATATAGTTAAGCGAAGCAATTCTGGCTAAACTCTTTGCCAAGGGAGTTTTTCTCGGTATATATTACTAGGGGATTGTACTATGTCGTTCTAGTCACTCTAAGCCACACAAGTTGGGCTGTTTATGTGCAATACCAACGCAATTGCAACACAATAATTTTGGAGTGTAAGTAAAGTAGGTTATGGTGTCCTTCTGGATAGCGATCGCGGCTTGGGGACTAGGCTCTCTCTTATGGGCAGAACTAGTACGAGATTTATATCACGTCTTAGCCCATCACTGGCAACCACTGTATCGGCAACACGCATGGCATCATCGTGTCTTTCATCGAGATTTGAACGTTGTAAATGCCAAAATTTATCGTCAAGCACAATGGCGTCACGATTTGCCTGAATGCCTTGTGATGTTGCTTTTTTCACTAGTATTTTGGTGGGCTTGTTTTCAATGGACGCCACAGTACCACTTGGCGGCTCTTATGGGAACCCTTTACACTTTGATGTTTTTAGCTAGCTGCATAGCACGTGGCATTGGTAGCGAATGGGCGCGGGAAGCAACCGATGTGACTCACCTACCCGGTCCTTTCTTGACGCCTCCAGGTAACTGGTTCGTGAATCGACCCTACCACTGGCGGCATCATTTTGATAACGATCGTGCTTACTATTGCAGTACCTTTACTTTGATAGATAAGCTTATGGGTACAGCACTGGCACTAAAAGGCAAGAAAATTGCAGTCACGGGAGCATCGGGAACTCTGGGGCGATCGCTGCTATTGCATTTACATTTAGCAGGTGCGAAGGTGGTAGCCTTGAGTTCAAAATCAGAACCCATAACACTGACCGTCAATGACAAACCACTAGCAGTGAAGACAATTTCTTGGGAAGTAGGCAAAGAGGGAGAACTGCTCGAACATCTCAAGCAGATAGACATCTTAGTCCTCAACCACGGTATTAACGTTAAAAGTGAAAGAACACCAGAGGCAATTTTTAAATCTTACGAGATTAACACCTTTTCTAGTTGGCGACTGCTAGAACTTTTTTTGACGACTGTTCGGACTGACGAACACGTAGCTCGCAAAGAAGTTTGGGTCAATACTTCTGAAGCAGAAGTCAGCCCTGCGATTAGCCCTTTGTACGAACTCTCAAAACGTGCTTTGGGAGATTTAATCACATTACGTCGTTTGGATGCTCCTTGCGTAATCCGTAAATTAATTCTAGGACCTTTCAAAAGCAACCTCAATCCCATTGGAGTTATGTCCGGTGATTGGGTAGCACGGCAGATTCTAGCATCAGCCAAACGCGATGACCGCAATATCATTGTGGCAATCAATCCTTTGACATATATACTATTTCCAGTGAAGGAATTTTTTGTATCAACATATTTCAGATTGTTTAGCAATTCCAAGGTTTTCCCTCAAGGAACTCCTGAGTCAGTTTTACCTGGATTAGAAATTGATGGAAGAAACAAGCACTTAGAAATCAGTAGCAGAAACGGGCAAGATGCTCGTACCACAGGAGGTTAACTATCTACTCTCCTTTACAGATGTCAGTTTCTAAAAAGTTAACTTTATGATTCGGAGTAGGCATATTGCCTGCTCTTTTAATTTCTAAAATAGATTAATGCAATCGAAGCGGAAGCCATGACTGCAACACAATGTAATAGCACTGCTTGCTCGGAGGGCGCATCCCAATTAGAAAAAACCTCTACCAATTTAAACAAAAAATGCGACAGATATAGCAAATCTAAATCATTTGTAAAAAATTTCGCTCGCTAATGGCTAATAGCTAATTGCTTTTGACCATTAGCTATTAGCCATTAGCCATTAGCCGTCTTCTCTCTTATTTTTATATTTCATTTAGGACTGCTATAGTTAGTCTAAATCTAGACTGGAAATGACTTTCTCAATTCAAAATCTAGAATCCAAAATGGTATTATGGCATCTCCAGAAGTATTAATATGGCTGCAAGAACGCACGGCTTTGGGAATTCTTTCTCCTGCATCCTTAAATGCGTTCTCTGAAGTGATAGAAGAAAAAGTTTTTCCAGCTAATTATCGTTTGGTGAGTGAAGCGTCTCCTCCAGAGGCATTGTATATTTTACAACAAGGTCAGTTAGAAAGCAACAGTACTAATAAAACCAATCCATCATTAGCCGTTGGTTTTCTCCCTGGAGCCGTTATTAACTTACAAGAATTGCTGTTAGATGAATCGGTTCAGCGCACAATTACTACAGTCACAGAGTGTCACCTCTGGATGCTACCTGCTGCTAAATTTCGGGAAATACTCACTCAATACCCAGAAATTGCTCAGGCTGTTTCTCGCCAAATGGCTCAAGAAGTGTCTCAACTCACATCCGCTCTGAACTACGAACAAGAACGTTCTGTTGCCTTACGACCTTATTTAGTCACTAAAGCACGGCGTGGAATTGTGGGGACAAGTCGTTATGCAACCCGGTTGCGGGAGGAAATTAGAAAAGCAGCCGGAGAACGCAAATCGGTATTGATTTTTGGTGAACCGGGATTAGAAAAGGATAACATAGCGGCGCTTATTCATTTTGGTTCTTCCTACCGACGAGAACCTATTGTCAAAGTTAACTGCGGAATTCTACAAACAAGTGGTGCCGATTTATTTGGTCGTTATGGAGGTAAACCAGGATTGTTGGAATGGCTTGGAGAAGGAACTTTAGTACTTAACAACATCCAAGAAACCCCGACCGAGTTGTTACCAGCATTAGCTAATTTATTAAAAACATCTCAGTACAGCCCCGTGACTCGTTCGGGAGAACCACCCGCAGAACCTCGTGCTACCCGTGCTCGTATTTTAATTATTGCCGAAAAAATTCAGCCAACTATCGAGCGTGTTGTCGGTCAAGTGATTAAAGTTCCACCGCTACGGGTACGAAAAACAGATATTAAAGCGCAAGTAGAGTACTACATCAGTCTCTATACCACGGCAAGAGGAATATCAAAACCATCAGTGACACCAGAAGCCATACGCCGCTTGCAATCCTATGATTTTCCCGGAAATCTTAAGGAGCTGCAAAACCTTGTGGAACGGGCAATCGTGCAAGCAGGAGAGGCAAAAGCTCTGACAGAAGAAATTTTCTGGTCGGCTCAAACAAAGAAAAAGGAATTTCGCGTCAACCTTTTAAATGCCTATCCCAATTTGCGGAAATTTCTTCGCAGCCCTTGGTGGACCGATCGCATTAATTATGGTTTTACTTTAATAGCTTTTGCTTTGATTGTTGCCGTGCTTTTTGTTGGTCCGCAAACACGCGATCGCAATTTTGCCCTTAATTTATTCTGGGCTTGGTGGTGGCCATTTTTCCTGCTGGCATTTCCCTTTTTAGGTCGTGTTTGGTGCGCTGTTTGTCCCTTCATGATTTATGGAGAAGTCACCCAGAAACTTTCCTTGTGGCTCTTTCCCCGACAGTTGAAACGTTGGCCGAGACAGCAAGCCGAACAATGGGGAGGATGGTTTCTCTTTGGGTTATTTACTTTGATTTTCCTGTGGGAAGAACTTTGGAATTTGGAAAATACAGCTTATCTTTCAGGTTGTTTGCTCTTATTAATTACCGCAGGCGCAGTCATTTTCTCGGCTCTTTTTGAAAGGCGTTTTTGGTGTCGGTATCTTTGCCCTATTGGTGGGATGAATGGTTTGTTTGCCAAACTTGCCATGACGGAATTGCGAGCGCAACAAGGAATTTGTTCCGCCACTTGTACGACATATCAGTGCTATAAGGGCGGACCGCAAAAAGGCGAAGGTATGGAAACTGGGGGATGTCCCTTATACTCTCACCCAGCACAGTTAGAAGATAACAGAGATTGCGTATTGTGCATGACGTGTTTGAAAGCATGTCCCCATCGTTCCGTTGAGTTTAATTTACGTCCCCCTGGAATGGAACTGTGGACAACTCACGTACCCCGGTCTTATGAAGTCGCATTGTTATTTTTACTATTAGGGGGTATCTATCTCCACCGTTTACCCGAGTTGCAATCCTGGTTGGGATTGCATTTTGACCTCACACAGTTTCTACCCCACTTAGGCTTATCATTGTTTGCTTTAGTGATTCCCGTTGTTATTCCCTTTGCAGCCTATGGCTTATCTCGTGTTGGTTCTCAATTCAAGGCAAAACCATTTATCGAACTAGCATACGGTTATCTACCACTCGTACTTGGTGGTAACTTAGCCCATTACCTGCGCCTGGGTTTAGCAGAAGGAGGACGTATTTTACCTGTCACGTTTGCAACTTTTGGTCTCAATGGCGAACAGCTTCCTGTATTAGTTGCTCACCCAGCCGTCATTGCTTTTCTACAAGGGAGTACTTTGATTTTTTCAGTTCTTTTAACTGTTATCCTCACTCAAAAAATTGCCCGTCAGCCCATGCGATCGCTCTTTTGGCAACATTTAGCAGCCATAGGGTTAGGAGCAAGTTTGTGGGTGGTTGTTGTGAATGGCTAATGGCTGATGGCTAATGGCTAATGGCTAATGGCTAATGGCTAATGGCTAATGGCTAATGGCTAATGGCTAATGGTTGATGGTTAATGGTTGATGGTTAATGGCTGATGGATGATGGCTGATGGATGATGGCTAATAGTTAATATTTCGTGATAAAACTCAATTAGCTGTTAACAATTAGCAATTAGCCCTTCGGGTTCGCCAGTTCCCTACGGCGGGAAACCCGCCTGCAGGACTGGACTCACCATTAGCCATTAGCAATTAGCAATATGAATTTTTTAGAACCGCCACGCTTGCGAATTGGAGAAGAGAATGAGGAAGAACGACGCGCTACATGGTTGGAGCTTTTTTACGATCTAGTATTTGTCGTTGCAGTTTCTCAACTCGCCCATTATCTCCATGAAGATGTTTCCCTGTCAGGTTTGTTCGGGTTTGTTGTTTTATTTATACCAGTGTGGTGGTCGTGGATTGGTACTACTTTCTATGCCAATCGCTTTGATAGCGATGATATTGGAAGGCGGCTGCTAGTTGGTTTGCATATGGCTACAGCAGCAGCAATGGCTGTTAACATACATCACGGGTTGGATAAAAGCTCTGCTGGTTTTGCTATCTCCTATGCGTTGGGACGTATCGTACTGGCGATCGAATATACTCGAGCAGGACAGCATATTCCGGTAGCACGTCCTCTCACAACTCGTTTTGCTACAGGTTTTGCGATCGCTGCTTGTTGCTGGCTGGTATCTGCATTTTTACCATCTCCTTGGCGTTTTGTACTTTGGGGCGTGGGACTTGTGATTGATTTTGCGACACCCATAACAGCAAGCAAGTTACAGCTTCAATTGCCGCCCCATCCTTCTCACTTACCAGAACGTTTTGGACTGTTTACAATTATTGTTCTGGGTGAGGCGGTGATTGCTGTAGTTGATGGTGTCTCTCAAAAGAATTGGCAAATTTCGACAGCCGTAACTGCTGTTTTGGGATTGTGTACTGCTTTAAGTTTGTGGTGGGTGTATTTTGACAATCTTGGCGGTACACCCATTCGACGAACTCAGGCAGAGGGAAGATCTGTTCTAATTAATATTTGGCTGTATACCCATCTCCCTCTTGTTATTGGTATTGCTGCTACTGGAGTTGCAGTAGAACTCGTATTATCAAGCAATTCTGAGGTTGCACTAGCTGATGAAATTCGTTGGTTGTTGTGCGGTTCTCTGGCACTGTGCTATCTCTCTCTAGCTGTTCTTCATCGTCTTGGTGTCATCCTCTATTGTAAGATTCGTACCAAGTACCGAGTGGGGGCTGCATTTGTTTTACTAGCAATTGCATTTTTGAGTAAAGGCTTATTACCCTTAGCTGTGATGGGACTTGTCAGTGTAGTTTGTGTTTCACAAGTTGTGCAAGATGTATCCCAAAGCCGTCCCACCACTCGCTTAGTCGATCCAGAAATTTAGCTCGGGCAAAGGAAAGTCACCGAATTTTGTAGGGTGAGTACTGCTAGCGCTGTCAAGATGACTCATAAAATTTTGATTCAGACCGCAATTCTCATCTTTTTCCTCTGCGCTCTGGTGCGTCTGTGCGGTTTCAAAGTATATTTATTTCACCATAGAGACGCGGGTACGCAGAGGGAAGAGGTGAGAGAGCGATTATTTCCTGTCAAAATAGAGTTAGTGCCGTAGATAATTGGTTTTATGAATATTTCACTTTTAAATCGTGCTATAGAAGAAAAACTAGTCACCCTCAAAGATGTTAGTTGGGATCAATTTAAAGGGATTGAGGCACAGCTAATTGACAACCGCAGTGTCCGTCTATCTTATTTATTAGGAATTTTAGAAATTATGTCCCCAGTTGGTCCGTTGCATGAGTACGTGAAAAGAACTCTCAGCTACTTATTGGAAGCTTACATGAGGGTAAATGGCATCCGATTCTACGGCAAGGGCGGCTTTACTTTAGAAGAACCGGGTTATGCTTCTGGGACGCCTGATGAGTCTTATTGCATTGGCACCAACAAAGAAACTCCCGATATCTTAATTGAGGTCATCATCACCAGTGGCACTATTAACAGGAAGGAATTATACAAACCCAAGCAAGTTTCTGAAGTTTGGTTTTGGAAATCTGACACTATTAGAATATTCCATTTAAATGAAAAGGGTGAATATGAGGAAGTTAACCGCAGTAGTTTCTTCCCAGATTTAGATCCAAATGTGTTGCTGCAATATATCGCCATGCCCGACCAGTATGATGCGGTTCAAGAATTTGAACAGTTTCTCCGTCAACAACTTCATTAATCAATACCTCTACTCTGTTTCTAGAGGTTCGCTGTACTTTGATTGTGACGTTAGGAGCAGATAGGGAACCGAGTGCTGTTCGTGATTGTGGAGTTTGCGCTGTGGCCGATCTTGTTTCTGCTACCAAGAAAGTACATAAAGTTCCAAACAAAGCTGTTAGTTGAGCTAAGTTTTTCACAATTGTCGATTTATAAAAAGAATTTCGGTACAAATACAATTGACTTTTTAGATAGGAAAAAAGTGCGGGAAAAGTTAGAATAATCGTGTTTTTAGCTACAGTTGAGAATGAAATAATTCGGCGAAAATGTAAATAAGTATTAAAAATGCAGCTTTCCTGTCAGTTATGCTGCCCATTCATGAAACCTCGAATTATTGTCTGTGGCTTAGGACGAACCGGATATAAGGTCTTTCGTTTGCTGAGACAGCAGGGGGCGCTGGTTGTCGGCATTCATCACCAACATATACCCAGCGAAACAGCAGGAGATGTGATTGTCGGTGACTTGCTTGCAGCTAGCACTCTTATTGCCGCCGGAATTCAGCAAGCGCATACGGTAGTCATTGCCGGACCTGATGATGAACTGAATTTGGCGATTATGATGCAAGCGCGGGTGTTAAATCCACGCATTCGTATTATCAATCGCTTCTTTAACACGAGTTTGGGCGAACGGCTTGACCATACCGTACCAAACCACTGGAGTATGAGTGTTGCGGGTTTGGCAGCACCAGTCTTTACGTTTGCGGCTTTGGGTAACAAAGCGATCGGACAAATTAAACTTTTTGGACACACTTGGCCCATCCATGAAGAACTGATTGACGAACACCACCCTTGGCGGGGTTGTAAGTTGAGCGATTTGTGGAATGAGCGCTCGCGTGTCCTCATTTACTATCTGCCTGTGGAAGGTGAGGTAGATTTAGTCACGGCGGTAGCATCCGGGCAAGAATTGAAGGTGGGCGATCGCCTCATTGTTGGAACCCAACCGTGTATCCGTCCCGCTCGTAAATCCCTGATTGCAAAACTGCTAAAAGTCCTCACCAATCTCCGGCACTTTAAACAACACGCTCAATCGGTATTAGTAGGTGCTTTAGTTCTCCTATTTATTATTTTGGTTGCCACGCTCACCTACGTGTCAGCCGAGCTAAAGATGTCTGTCGTTGACGCCTTGTATTTTTCCGTAGGTATGATTACGGGCGCGGGTGGGAATGATGCATTAATCGCACAAGCTCCTATCAGTATTAAATTATTTACTGTTGTGATGATGTTAATCGGAGCAGCAGTGTTTGGTATTTGGTATGCGTTGCTTAACGATTTTATTTTAGGAACGCGCTTCAAGCAATTTTGGGATGCAGCACGAGTTCCGCACCGCAATCACTATATTATTTGTGGTTTGGGGGGAATTGGTATAAAAATTGTCCAACAACTCCACAATAGCGGGCATGAAGTTGTGGTGATTGAGCGTGATTCTAATAATAAGTATGTCAATACTGCTCGTGGATGGGGTATTCCCGTTATTCATGCCGATGCTAGCTTTTCAGCAACACTAAAAGCCAGCAATATGGAAACTGCTGCTGCATTGTTGGCTATGACAGGGAATGATGCAACTAACCTGGAAATTGCTTTAAAAGCTAAAGGATTAGCACCCAAAGTGCCAGTGATTGTCCATTATGCAGATCCGGACTTTGCAGGTGTGGCGCAACAGGTATTTGACTTTGAGGCAGTTCTTTGCCCTGCGGAACTAGCAGCCCCAGCCTTTGCTGCTGCTGCACTTGGAGGAAAAATACTTGGCAATGGTATTACGGGAGATAGTCTTTGGGTCGCTTTTGCAACTTTGATTACACCCGCACATCCTTTTTGTGGTTTGCGAGTGAGAGAAGCTGCTATGTCCGCCGATTTTGTTCCTTTATATTTGGAAACGAACTCCCAAACCATTCACGGTTGGGATTTATTAGAAACAAGCTTGAGTGGAGGGGATATTTTGTATCTGACGATGCCAGCTACAAGATTGTATCAGTTGTGGCGCAATACTCCATCGCAAGCCATGGCAAGTTAGGGGCACTTGCCCCCCTAACCTTTCTAGGGATGAATTGTACCATCTGGCATAATTGCTCCCTGTAACAGAGTTCCCATCATGTATGCCCCGTACAGATTGGCTCCCTGTAAACTGGCTGCTGTAAAATCTGCATCTATCAAATCTGCCATTTTTAATTCCGCGCCATCAAGTGTCGCCCCCGTAAGCTTAGCTTCAAAAAGATTAGCTCCACTCAAATTCGCACCAGTTAGATTGGCTCCAGTTAAATTGGCTCTAACTAGAGATGCTTCTGTTAGATCGGCACCTACCAAATTTGCTCTGCTTAAATCAACCTCGCTTAGAGAAGCTCTTTGTAAATTAGCTCCACTCAGATTGATTTCTGTTAAGTAACAGCCTATCAGGATGACACCTTTAAAATCCCTCTCTCCTTTCTGATAGCGTCTTAACAATTCATCGACATCCATTGCGCGATCGTCATACAAACCTTTGCAGTAAACCTCGGACAACATATTCTTTGAGTTAATTGTGTTACGATGTGTGAGCCTGACAAATATTGTCATTATTTACTACAAAACTACCACCACAGCAAGTCCAACAAAGTCATTTTTGAACAACTCCATACTGCTGATTTGTTAAGGAACGAGCCTTGTCAAAAGCTTGAATGATGGCACAGATCTCGTTAGCTTATAACTGTTCTTAAATTACTTTATTGAGAGAAAAAGCAAATAAAATTTGTTAGTTATGAGTTGTTAGTGGTTAACGATCGCCGCTGGCTAATGATTGCCAAAAGTCCATGCTGCTTGGAAAAAATCTTGTTCGCAAAACATGGCATAGCGGTAAGTTGACTCTACTAATGCTGTATGACTGGCATAACTGTCAACTAAAGTTTCTAATTGTTGTGTTAGCGGTAAAAAGTCATCGCTGCTGTAAGTCCGAATCCAATCACTGTATTGATGGCTGGGAATACCATTAAGAGCTAATTGTTTGCCCAAAAAAGCATACAAACGCATACACGGGGACATTGCAGCAGCAGTTAAACCTACATCCCCACTCCAAGCAGTTGATAATAAAAAATCCGTGTAACGACGGGTTGCGACTCCAGGTTCTATACAACGTAAATCAATTTCCCATTGAGCCGCATATCCTTCATGTAACTTGAGTTCCTGCAAAACCCCACCTGCTAAGGAATGAAACGTCAAAAAATCTGAAAAGTTGGGGACTTTAGCTGCAGCTATGCTGTAAGCACGCGCAAAAGCTTCTAAGAAAAAGGCATCTTGTCCAACATAGTAGGCAAATTTCTGGCGAGCCAGCGTACCATCTCCTATACCTTGGACAAAAGGATGCTGAAGACAAGCTTGAGCTATATCTTGATTGGCTTCCCACAAATTACTAGAAAGAGTCATTGGTTAGTAGATAGTGGTTCAATACTGCTCGGTTTAGCGTGGAAATACGAACATAGGTAGGTTGGGGAGCCACTCACGTGCGGAGAGCAGCGCCGTGCGGGGGGTTCCCCCCGTTGAGTGACGTGGCGTTTGAGGAACGAAACCCAACATTTACAAGCATTTGTTAAGTTTCTCTACCGCGATCCAAAGCCAGAAAAATTCTTATCCAAGTAGTATTGGATAGTGGTTAGTTTTTAGTTGTTAGTTTGGTAGGTCATACCAAATTTTTACATCGTTGATTTGTACTAGAATTCTATCCGGGAGCATGCCAAATTTGCAATTGCCCTCAGAATAGAATTCTGGGGCTACACAAACAAAGTCCACCTACGTGGACTTTTTATTAAGTCCGCGCAGGCGGACTTCGTTTGTATAGCTGTGATTTCCAATCACTAGGGCTAAGAGAGATTATAAAAACGGATTTGATCTCACACAGCACTCCACTAGATGGTTTAGTTAATGGGACTTCATCCGTTGCGGCACTAAAAGCTGCTGGCAGTTTGGGACTAGAGATCGCAATTGCATCCAATCAATTAGTTTTCCTACGAGTAGGGACATTTCTGCCAAGAAGCCAAGCTCCCAGTTGAAAGAATTGGGTTTCCAATCAATTAGTTTCCCTAACGAGTAGGGACAAGAAGAAGATATGGCAAAAAGAGGGATGTTCAGTTTCGTTTCCAATCAATTAGTTTCCCTAACGAGTAGGGACTGAATTACGGTTACTTTTGCAAACTTGAATTTTTTAGTTTCCAATCAATTAGTTTCCCTAACGAGTAGGGACCTAATTTACATAATATTTGAATTCCTGTCAATTCAATTGGTTTCCAATCAATTAGTTTCCCTAACGAGTAGGGACCCGCAAGCACAGCAGTGGTGGAGCAGTCGGTAAAACTAAGTTTCCAATCAATTAGTTTCCCTAACGAGTAGGGACATAATGTTTACTCTTGTGTTGTTAATTGTATAGATATCAATGTTTCCAATCAATTAGTTTCCCTAACGAGTAGGGACATCGCTAAAAATTTAAATAGAAACTATACTTGTAAGTTTCCAATCAATTAGTTTCCCTAACGAGTAGGGACAAAGAGTTGCTCAAAAATGGCAGATTAGTTTTAAGTTGTTTCCAATCAATTAGTTTCCCTAACGAGTAGGGACTCGCAGACTGCCCACAAGAGAGATTTGTCGATGCACCCCGACGTTTCCAATCAATTAGTTTCCCTAACGAGTAGGGACGTGAAGCAAATCTTGAGCATTGCCCCCAATGCCTTGTCGTTTCCAATCAATTAGTTTCCCTAACGAGTAGGGACCCTTTTACTAAATTGCTTGTGGAGACTATCGTTAGTCAAAGTTTCCAATCAATTAGTTTCCCTAACGAGTAGGGACCAATTGTGGATTTAAAAGTTGGCGTTAATCAGCCTCGTTTCCAATCAATTAGTTTCCCTAACGAGTAGGGACTCTCTTAAAAAACTTGACATTGTTGTTTGTAAACTGAAGTTTCCAATCAATTAGTTTCCCTAACGAGTAGGGACGTTTCCAGCCAATGGGCTGGGCAACCCAAGACCCTAGAGTTTCCAATCAATTAGTTTCCCTAACGAGTAGGGACATTGCAGCAATTGACATGGGGATAGACAATTTAATGGTTTCCAATCAATTAGTTTCCCTAACGAGTAGGGACCAGGCACTCGCCATTTTTAAAGAACAGGCTCCTAAGTTGTTTCCAATCAATTAGTTTCCCTAACGAGTAGGGACATGAATATCCCTATATTGGAGGATGGTGGGTAGACAGTTTCCAATCAATTAGTTTCCCTAACGAGTAGGGACCCTTCGGGATAACATCTACAATCTGTCTGGGTTTGAGTTTCCAATCAATTAGTTTCCCTAACGAGTAGGGACCCAAAAAACAATGAAACAGGATATCTGGCAGATCGCGTTTCCAATCAATTAGTTTCCCTAACGAGTAGGGACAAATCGGTCTCAGCCGCATGCATAAGGGTAAGATGCCCGTTTCCAATCAATTAGTTTCCCTAACGAGTAGGGACCCCTCCAGTTTAGACCCTTACCCCGCAAGGAGTCCAGGGGCAGTTTGCGAGGGGGTCAGAATTTAGGAAGAGAACCGGGAAAAAATTCATCATATAAATCGCTGAAATGCTTACTGAGTAAGGCGGCGAGGGGGTCAACGGAAGAATCAGTATTTCAGGGTTTTGCTGACCCCCTCGCCGCTAATTAGACAATAATCGAATCACAAAAATAAGTTGTTACTCTCCTTATACAGAGGAATTTGCTTGAGTTTTGTGAAAACTAGCTTTTGATGGGCATTGCCTACCCTACTCACAACTAACAAAATATTAAAATGGCAAAAATTGCAGTAAGAGGGAACCAATACTTCCTACAAAATCCACAAGAGTGGGTTTAGCAGGTTTGAGTGCGGGATCGATATAGGGTGTTTGTAATTCTTGGATAAATGCTTGCGCTGTTTGCATTCCCGCAGCATTCTTTTCAGATGTAAATAACTTGTCTGCAACTTGGGCATCTTGGAATGCGCCTTGTCTGTCCATACTTTGATAGCGGGCTATACCGCGAGCGAGATATGCACCAGCGTAATCGGGCTTGGCTGCGATCGCCTGAGTAAAATAGTCAATAGCTGCCTGATGGTTGCCTTTTTGTGCTTCTGCTACACCCCAGGCATAAAATTCCTCTGGTTTTGCACTCTGTAAGGGTATCCCTGTCGCACCTTGCACGTTAGCAACGTTAATATCTGTACTGGGTAACTCTGCATTATATAGATAGCTACGCCTTAAATCGGCACCTGCTAAACTTGCTCCTGTGAGTTTGGCAGCACTCAGGTTAGCACCAAAGAAACTAGCACCGCTTAAGTTAGCGTTTCTTAAATCCGCACCAATTAAGTTAGCACGGCTGAGGTTAGCTCCTGCAAGATTTGCTCCGTTCAAATCTGCCCCTGATAAGTCAGCCATGACCAAACCAGCTCCAGATAAATCGCAACCCGAACATTTTTTGCTAGCCAGTAATTGTCTGAGATGTTCGGGATTTGCTGCTAGGGCAGTTTGGCTGAGGCTGAGAATAGTGAAAAATGCGGTTGTGGCTAAAATTTGGCTTTTCATATGCGAAGATGCGTGCATATTTTCCTAACTCGTTCAAAATCGGGAAAATGGTTTATAATTTTTATGGACTCTCAGCAGTTATACTGACGTAAAAGTACTTAATTTAATTTTTCTGTGGCGTCAAAGTGATAACAGTTTGACTTTGCCCTGTTCTTCCTCTAGGTGTTCGCCATGAAGAAGGTAAGCCCAGTTCTGCAAATAAACTTAAAGAAAAGGTCAAGCCAGCAGCTAGCAATAGTTTTTCAAGCATAGTAGTTTCCCCGCAACCAGTAGTCAGGTTGGTTTATATCTTTCGATTAAAATAAATTATTTGACTTCAACCTTAGAGATAAACAAGTAAGGGGAAAGCGATCCCTATCTTGCTAAGCAGTGACATTAGTCACAGTGCAAGACAAAAGCTGACTGCCTGCAAATTTCCTTATGGTAAAGTTGCACCACTGAGGTTAGCACCATCTAAAAGAGTTCCTTTTAAACGAGCTCCCTCAAGGTTAACATCATTAAGATTAGCTCCTCTTAAGTCGGCACTACTTAGATTAGCATTGGTCAGATTGGCATTGTCAAGATTAGCACCACTGAGATTTGCATTGCTTAAATTAACACCGCTTAAGTTAGAACTCGCAAGATTGGTACCGGCAAGGATTGCACCGCTTAAATTAACATTTCTTAAATCCGCATTTTTAAGGTTGGCACCATTAAATGCGCCTTATGCAGTTTCATGCCTTGCAAGTTCTTTCCTTGCCAATTGAGACCACCAAGGTTTTTTCCCAGTTCGTTTTGCTGCTTGACAGCTGGTGGTGCTGCTAGTGGCTCTTCCGATTCTGGAACAGATACATCTATTCCTATTGGCGGAATAGATGTGTCTATAGGTAGTTGTGAGGTAGGTGCCTCAACGACTACCTTGTCTTGTGAAGAATTATCCACCGCTGCCACTCTTTGCTGTAAACTCTTTAGAGTCGTGTAAACTCCCATTCCAGTGAGAAGAATTGCTCCAGTCATGACAGATGAAAGGGTAAAAAGCAATCTTTGTCGCTGTTTGGTGGGATACATTTGCCGTGCCTCAATTTTTAAATTCCAATTTGTGCCAACTGATAAAATGTTGACGCCAAATACCATCAATGTGTATCAGTAACCAGGTGCAGTAACTACAAACAAGTGACCGTTTTTATCTGTTTTAGTGTCTGCAGTTGATAAGGGCTACTTAAAAAGAGGAAATGGAGAGTCGTGAAAATATAACGATTGTACTTCTAACTGATACAATTCTTAAAGGATATGGCGATAAATAAAGATAGGGCTTCTCAAGAAATACACTTTGCTATTCTCTTCAGAAGCCATTATGAACTATCTGTAACAGAATGGGTGAAAAAATTTTCTTTTTTTCTAACCCCTGCCTTTTTTCAATCAAATAGGTAGCATAATAAACAGTATATTACGCAATATAAACACACTAGAAATTCTTCAAAAAGAAAAAAGATAATCCTAACTAGTTAACTTTGATTTTGCCAACGGATTTAATTAATATCTTTTTCATCCTCATCTTCATCACATATTGTCAAAACTTCAGGCGCACAGCGTTTAATAACGACAACAAGTCCTTGTGCGCCCTCATCGGTTAAATCTTCAACATATCCAGAGTAAGCGATAACAGCCTCTTCACGATTTAAAAAGGGTCCAAAATAATAGATACATCGCGGCTTAGTTGTCATAATTTCCACCCACCAATCTTCAGGACTTTTTTGCATACTGTATAACAAAAGTACTTTTTTAAGATTACACATCTTTTATACTATTTTTTTGCTCAGATCTATTTCTACGATCGCAATCTCTATATACAAAGAAAAAACACTTCTCATTTTGTTTACTTTTCTTAATACCTTGTATAAAGGGATAAAGCTAATACTCCTGATAGATAGATAATTTATTCCAAGGGATTGATGGAAATGTAAGAAAAATCTGTAGAAATATAATTAATAGCATTAAAAAATAGGCCGATTAAAGTTGTTTCTTATTGAGGTAAGAGGGCATGGCTGTAGGTATACATAGACGTGCTGTAGGCGTATTTCCACACCGTCGAGATGTGGAAAATGCCTTACAAGAATTGAGAAGTTCTGGCTTTCCAATGGACAGGGTATCTGTTATTAAGCGAGATGCCGATCGCAAAGATGAAATTGCGGGTGCCGAAGTCCGGGAAAACGTTGGCAATAAAGCAGACGAGGGTGCTACAGCAGGAGCAGTTTCTGGAGGAGTTTTAGGCGGATTAACAGGATTGTTAGTTGGCTTGGGAACTTTAGCGATTCCGGGAATCGGTCCAATTATGCTTGCTGGAGCAACAGCAACCGCGCTAGCAACAACTTTAGCGGGTGCTGGAATTGGTGCAGCAACGGGTGGCGTAGTTGGTGCATTAATTGGCTTGGGTATTCCTGAAGAACGGGCTAGAGTCTACAACGAGAGACTGGAGAGGGGAGATTACCTCGTTATTATAGATGGTACTGACGCTGAAATTGCCAGAGCAAGAGATATTTTGACCCGTGGGGGAGTACAAGAATTTGCTGTTTACGATCGCCCCGAACACAAGCAAGGAACAGCGACCCCCGTGGCTGCTACCCCAGGTGTAGTGGGTGCAGTCCCGAATGCAACACCACATACACATAGAAGAAGAAGAGCAATTGGTGTCTTCCCCAATCGCCGAGATGCAGAAGTCGCACTCACCGAATTGCGGGATGCTGGTTTTCCCCTCAGTCAGATTTCACTGATAGCTAAAGACGGAAATCACAACACAAATTTAACCGACACAGCTGTTGGCAGAGGTAACAAGGCTGACGAGGGTGCAAAAGCAGGGGCTGTGACAGGTGGAGCTTTAGGCGGTCTGGGCGGCTTGCTGGTAGGTCTTGGTGCGTTAGCGATTCCTGGGATTGGACCCGTGATTGCAGGTGGTGCAGTTGCAACAGCATTGGCTACCACCGCAGCTGGTGCGGGAATTGGAGCCGCAGCTGGTGGAGTCACAGGCGGACTTGTGGGTCTGGGAATTCCTGAAAACCGCGCCAAAGTTTACAACGACCGCTTGAACAGGGGTGACTATCTGATCATTGTCGATGGTACAGACGATGAAGTCCGTCGTGCGGAAGCCATTCTCAAACGTCACGGAATTCAAGAGTTTGATACCTTTGACGCGGCTGATACAACTGGCGTGCATCGCCACGATTCTGACAGAGATATTCATCCTGTAGTGGGTGCAGCACCACATACACACAGAAGAAGAAGAGCAATTGGTGTCTTCCCCAATCGCCGAGATGCAGAAGTCGCACTCACGGAATTGCGGGATGCTGGTTTTCCCCTCAGTCAGATTTCACTGATAGCTAAAGACGGAAATCACAACACAAATTTAACCGACACAGCTGTTGGCAGAGGTAACAAGGCTGACGAGGGTGCAAAAGCAGGGGCTGTGACAGGTGGAGCTTTAGGCGGTCTGGGCGGCTTGCTGGTAGGTCTTGGTGCGTTAGCGATTCCTGGGATTGGACCCGTGATTGCAGGTGGTGCAGTTGCAACAGCATTGGCTACCACCGCAGCTGGTGCGGGAATTGGAGCCGCAGCTGGTGGAGTCACAGGCGGACTTGTGGGTCTGGGAATTCCTGAAAACCGCGCCAAAGTTTACAACGACCGCTTGAACAGGGGTGACTATCTGATCATTGTCGATGGTACAGACGATGAAGTCCGTCGTGCGGAAGCCATTCTCAAACGTCACGGAATTCAAGAGTTTGATACCTTTGACGCGGCTGATACAACTGGCGTGCATCGCCACGATTCTGACAGAGATATTCATCCTGTAGTGGGTGCAGCACCACATACACACAGAAGAAGAAGAGCAATTGGTGTCTTCCCCAATCGCCGAGATGCAGAAGTCGCACTCACGGAATTGCGGGATGCTGGTTTTCCCCTCAGTCAGATTTCACTGATAGCTAAAGACGGAAATCACAACACAAATTTAACCGACACAGCTGTTGGCAGAGGTAACAAGGCTGACGAGGGTGCAAAAGCAGGGGCTGTGACAGGTGGAGCTTTAGGCGGTCTGGGCGGCTTGCTGGTAGGTCTTGGTGCGTTAGCGATTCCTGGAATTGGACCTGTGATTGCAGGTGGTGCAGTTGCAACAGCATTGGCTACCACCGCAGCTGGTGCGGGAATTGGAGCCGCAGCTGGTGGAGTCACAGGCGGGCTTGTGGGTCTGGGAATTCCTGAGAATCGCGCCAAAGTCTACAACGACCGCTTGAACAGGGGCGACTATCTGATCATTGTCGATGGTACAGATGATGAAGTCCGTCGTGCGGAAGCCATTCTCAAACGTCATGGAATTCAAGAGTTTGATACCTTTGATGCGGCTGATACAACTGGCGTGCATCGCCACGATTCTGACAGAAGCATTCATCATGATGCGCCCGTTGTAAATACAACTTCCACCGAACATGGAGTAGGGTACGACAAAGACGATCCTGCTGTCATCATTGTTGACCATCGGAACGAAAAAGTATAAGAGCGTTGGGTGTTAGTGGTTAATTCTTAATAACTACTAACACCTGACACCTAACCACTAACTATTAATAAAGGATTGATTCAAAATGAAAAAGCTAATTCCCTTCGTATTTGGTTCTCTTTTAGTTTTTGGTGCAGCTGCTTGCAGTCCCGATGTTTCCAAGAGCAGTTCAGAAGCACCTAACAATACAAACGAAGCAGCGCAAGCACCAGCGCCAGAAGCAACCGAAGCAGCTCTTAAGGATGCTCAAAGTCAAGTTCGTAGAGACCAGCTTAATGCTGACATTAAGGCTCGTGAAGAACGCAATAATGCCTTGAATGATGGCAAAGCCGCAAGCCGCTCTGAAGACGATCTAGAAAGTGAAGTTCGCTCTAAGTTAGAAGCTAACATTCCTAACGGTCAGTTGACTGTTGCAGCTGAGGATAACGGAACAGTTACAGTTGCGGGAACTGTTACAAATCAAGAGCAACTTAACAAGATTGAGCCTTTAGCCAAGCAAATTAAAGGTGTTACAACTGTAGTTAATAAAGCAAAAGTAGCTAAGCCTGCAAGCTAGCAAGTTGTGGGAAGTCAAAAGTCAAAAAATATTGCAGATAAAATATTTATTTTGACTTTTGACTTATCGTAGCGGTAGTAACTTAGATAGAGGAAGAATATGGACGCTAACGCACAACAACTGCAACCTTTTGATGATGTTCCAGATACAACCTCATCCACGCCTGTAGCAGCAATTGAAGGTACTAAACCAAATCAGCCATTATTACCACCTGCTAATAAATCTCAAGACAAATGGCAGCAAATCGGCGAACAAGTCTCACAAGTTTTAGCTGATTTACCAGATAACATAGGTAAAGTTTTTAATCAATACAGGCAATTAATCATTACTCTTGTTTTAATTGCTTCTGCAATTGTTACAGGTCGAGTATTTTTAGCAATACTTGATGCTATTAATGATATTCCCTTACTATATCCAATTTTTGAATTAATTGGAATTAGTTATACAACTTGGTTTGTCTTTCGCTATCTTCTTACAAAAGCAACCCGTCAAGAGTTAGTAGCACAAATACAATCTATCAAAAATGACATTTTAGGAACTCAAGATTCATAGTTTTTGAATAACTGGAAAAATAAATTTCAGAACTTGTTTTTTGCCATGAGTGCTTAGTTGAATGCTATTGGTCAAGCAGAATGGGAATGTTTTGCTTGACCGTTTTGTTATTGGTTTTTTGCTGTAGGGTTGGCAATGTTACAGCCATTTTCAGATAAATAGACCACAGTAGTAGGGGCGCAAGGCATTGCGCCCTTAAATATGGTGTGGTTCATTTAGGTGAAAACTGCTATAACCCTAATTTTTGACGCATTGTTAACGTGAGTTCGACTCCCGGATTTCTCACAAGCTTCCTCTCCTAAAGCAGGGGAGGAGCAACGTGCGCGATCGCACTTTTAAAACCCCACTCCTCCTAGAAGAGGGATTTGGGGTAAAGTCTGTTTTGAGTTCATCGAACTCACATTTTGTTAGAGATCGGCTAAATTTGGGAACAATAAAAAGTAAGACGATCTTAGAGGATGTTTGTAAAGTTTACCGGGAACATACCAAAGAGTGCCAATTGCCTTCAAAATTCTATTTTGAGGCTATGCAAACAAAGTCCGCGTAGGCGGACTTTATTTGTATAGCGGCGATTTCAATCGCCAACTTTGAAAACATCCTCTTAACAGTGATGTTGAGATTATCTAGTGCTGAAAGAACCAAGCTAACTTTATGGAAAGACGAAAATTCCTGATTTTGACTAGCTCTAGTACTCTTTTATCTTTTGGTTTAAATAGTTGTAACAAAGCTCAGAACAAACCAGTTGCTTTGACTGTTTCTGCGGCTGCTGTATTTAGAGATGCCATGGTAGAGGTTGGTAGATTGTACACAAACGAAAACCCAAATATTCTTGTGAATTATAATATTACAGGTGGTGGTGTTCTGAAAAAACAAATTGAACTTGGAGCACCTGTTGATGTGTATCTTCCAGCTTCTGCAAAACCAATGAACGAATTGCAGAGCAAAGGTTTGATATTAGAAGATTCTCGACTAAATTTTATAGAAAATGAGATAGTATTGATTTCATTAAATAAATTATTCGGAATCTCCAATTTTACGGATATACTGAACAGTCAAGTTAAAAAAGTTGCGTTAGGAACAGAAAATATTGATGCAGGTATTTATGCCAAACAAATTCTTGATAATTTAAAAATTTACGACCAAGCGAAATCTAAATTTATTTTTGAAGATCGAGACGTACAGCAAATTCTTAAGTATGTTGAAACAGGTCATGCAGATGTTGGAATTACCTTTTTAACTGAAGCTAAACGCTCTAAAAAGGTGAAAATTTTGGCGATGTCGCCTGTGGGTTCCCATGTTCCAGTTATATCTACAGTTGCAGTTGTAAAAAATAGCAAGCATATTGCTGAATCTCGTGAATTTATTCGTTTTCTTAAAAGCAAGCGAGCAATATCTATTTTTGAAGAATTTGGATTTATAAAGATTAAATAACTTACATCAAACATTCGTATATCAAAATATCTGAAAAAGCTCTCGTTGGCGATTGGCAATTTATTTCTTAGTTCCCAGTCACCATTTCTGATGAACTGTTTTAGGAAAAACCAAGTACATTTCTAGAAGTTTCTAAAACATTTTTAGGGCGAAAAGGCTTTGTCATATACAAATCTGCACCGACATCACTTCCTTTTTGCTTATCAAACTCTTGTCCTTTGGCAGTTAATAGAATGATATACACATCTTGCAGTCCTAGCTCGTGTTTAACAGCATCGCAAACCTCCAATCCATTCATTTTTGGCATCATCACATCCATAAACACGAGTAATGGTTTTTCTGTCTTAATCAGTTCCAATGCTTCTTCTCCATTTTTCGCTGTGAGTAACTCTACTCCTTCATCTTCTAAACTCTCCAATGCTTGTTCCATCAGGATTAAAATATTGGGTTCATCATCAACTATCAGGACTTTTTTAGTCATAATGTTTCCTTGGTTTGGTTATCTGTAAGTACAATAAAAAAGACATTTTCCATTCCCTTTTCAAAACGCAGTGTTTTCACTAAATTGTGCTGCTCCTGAAAATATGAGTCTACTATAATCATATCGGGCTGAATTGCTAATGCCTTTTCAATACATTCTTGACTGTCATAAGCTTCTACAACATTGTAACCTTGTGCCTGCAATACATTAGATAATGTTTGTAAAGTAGAAGTATTGGTATCTACGATTAAAACTTTCTTTTGAGAAACTCCTTGTGACAGCAGTACACCGATATCTTTGAGCAATTCTTCTTTATTAATCGGTTTAGTTAAATAACGGTCTATGCCCAAACGATATCCTCTTTCCTTATCTTCAATGATTGACAGAATAATAATTGGAATACCTGTTGTTTGTGGGTTGTGTTTGAGTACGGCTGCTACCTCAAAACCGTTAATTTGAGGCATCATTACGTCTAAAAGAATGAGATCTGGCTGAGCTATTTTAACTTGTGCGATCGCATCCATCCCATCTTTAGCTTCTCGAACTTTATAGCCTTCAGTTTCCAATTCCTGTCTGAGCAATTCGCGAATGTGAGCGTCATCATCAACTACAAGAATTGTTTTGAACTTTTCTAGCAAATTGGGTGTAGCCGTCACTACGTGCTCTTTTAATTGCTTAATTAAAGTATTAATAGAGAGTTTGTCTGCCTCCAGATTATTATCCATAAGCGGTAAAGTAAAGAAAAACGTGCTACCCGAGCCTTGCTCGCTCTCAACCCAAATGCGACCCCCATGATGTTCTATGATTTGTTTGCAGATAGGTAACCCCAAACCCGTACCTTTGGGTTTGTCTGTCAGAGTGTTTCCAACTTGCTTAAATCTTTCAAACACCTTAGGCTGGTCATCTGTAGCAATGCCAATACCCGTATCGGTCACGCTTAAGAGCATCTCGCCATTATGGATATTTGCCTGACAGGTAATATGACCCTGCTCGGTGAACTTGACAGCATTGGAAATAAGGTTAATCATGACTTGAATCAGGCGATCGCTGTCCCCAATAATAAGAGGTAGGTCGGTGTCAATCAACTTGCGTAACTTCAATCCTTTCATTTCCAGTAGAGAAGACGTGGCTGCTATGGCTCGCTCGATAACATCTCCGATATAAAGTGGGTTCATATACCATTCCACTTTGCCAGCTTCCATCTTGGCGACATCTAAAACGTCATTGATTAACGTGGTCAGTCGTTCCGCCTCCGACACAATAATATTGATATTTGTTTGTACTTGTTTGAGAGTGCGTTGAGCTTTGCGGTGTTCGGGATCGATCTCTGGGGCAAGATCCTCTAACTTCTCTTGAATAATTGAGGCAAATCCCAAGACTGAAGTGAGGGGTGTTCGCAGTTCGTGGGATACCGTGGAGATAAAATCCGTCTTCATTCGATCCACTTCTTTCTCAGCAGTAATATCTCGAATCAAAATAATCGAACCCAGCGAATTACTACCTGTGTTTCCACCATCTTTAACAATTGCTCTTGCCACAGCGTGACCGATACGTCCACCTGTAAATTCAAGTTCCGCCGTGAAAACCTCTCCCAATCTTTTCCGTGTTTGTTCTACAAGTTCAACAATTTTGGAATTTGCTAAAGCCTGAGTGTCTCGATTTGTTAAATCCGTGTTTTCCAATCCAAACATTGCCACTAATGCTGGGTTGTACCGCTTAATTTTACCCTCAATGTCCGTCACTAAAAGACCATCTACCAGGTTATCAATGATAGTACTCAAATAAATGAGAGCATTTTCAAGCTCCTGACCGTGGATTTTGAGTCCTTGCAACAAGCCGTCAATTTGTTCAGCCATTGTGTTCAGTGTAGAAGCAAGCACGCCTACTTCATCTCCAGAAGTGACTTTAGCTTTGATCCGTAACTCGCCGTTTGCCATATGGGAAGCAGTTACAGTTACCTGAGTCAGAGCGCGAATAATTTGAGAAACCACTATGAATGATATCGGTATTGATAGCAAGCTCAGCACTAAAGCCATGAAAAGTAAGTTTTGACTTTGAATGGCAGTTTCAGCAGTCTGTGTCTCCACGCTTCTCGCAGTCACATCCATCAAATTTGTTAAGAAACTGGTCAAATTATTAATTTGTTCGAGATATTCTGTTTGTTGTTGGGGAGAAGCCGTCAAATAATTTTCTATTTTTTGGCGGTAAATTTGCCAAGTATCTTCAATTTTTTCCACTTGAGCCAGCACTTTTGGATCGGACACCGCATTTAATCCCAGTTTGTTTGAGCCTTGATGTATGGCAGAGAGCGATGTTTCAAACTGCTGAATGTCATCCTTGATGCTAACATCAATAGCGACACGCTCCCCTGGTTTAGTTTTTCCAGCACGAAGATTTGCCAAATAAGCCAACTTGTAAGTCAGCATCCGTTTGGAACCTATAGTATTAATTAACGGGCTACTATTACGAACGCGATTTAAACCTATACCCCCAATACCAACAGCTACCAAATTAATCACAACCAGACTGCAAAACAACAACCTTAAGCGATCGCGAATATTCAACTGGTATTTAAAGCGGTTGGAGCGATCGCTATGTTGATAATACATTTGATTTGAGTTGATGGTATTCGTCATGTTTGCAATTTTTCCTAGTAAGTTTTTTGAAGCACCGTCATACTGGTTTCTAAAGATTTCAGCGTTGTTTGCTGTATGGGAATTTCAATCCAGAAAGCCGTTCCTTTTCCCGCTTGGGAAACACATTGCAGTCTTCCACCATGCTTTTCAATAATTTGATGGCTAATAGATAATCCCAATCCCGTTCCCTTACTTGTTGCTTTAGTTGTAAAGAACGGCTCAAATAAATGCGATCGAACAGTTTCATCCATACCCATGCCATTATCACTGATGACAACAACAACACTGGGACATATGGGAAGTTCAGATTCTGAATTATAATTTTTGATTAAGTCTTTTAATTGAAAATTTTCTTGGATGAATTGCTGAAAATTATTTTTTGCTATCAATTCAGTATAAATATTAATAATTCCTGGTTTTTCTTGCCCCTCAATAGCATCAATTGCATTAGCAATCAAATTCATAAACACCTGGTTTAACTGATTTGCATAACCATCAACAAGTGGAAGATTGCCAAATTTTTTGATAATTTCTATGCCCCGATGTCTTTCATTTGGTTTAAGGCGACTCTGAAGAATCAACAGCGTGTTATCTATTCCTTCATGAAGATCGACAGGTTTCATTTCTTCTCGCTCCAATCGAGAAAAATTTCGTAATGATAGTGCTAATTGACGGATACGTTCAATTCCCAAATGCATGGAGGACAAGAGATTTGTAAAATCTTGTTTGAGAAATTCCAAATCTAAATCTTGAATAAAATCTTTAATTTCAGAAACTGGTTGGGGATAATTTTGTTGGTAAAGATGCAATACCTTAAGAAGGTCTTGAGTATACTTTTGTGCATATTTGAGGTTACCAACAACATAGTTAACTGGGTTGTTAATTTCATGAGCAACACCAGCAACTAATTGACCCAAGCTAGACATTTTTTCACTTTGAATAAGCTGTGATTGTGTTTGCTGTAGTTCGTAGAGAGTTCGTTGGAGTTGCTGGGTTTGCTCCTGAGCGACGTGAAGTGCATTACAATTTTGTTCGTAAAGCACAGCTTTCTCAATAGCAACTGCTGTTTGCAATGCCAGTATAGTTAACAGTTTTAAGTCTTGAGTGGAGTAAGTAGTAGGAGTTTCACTAAGAAGCACGATCGCTCCAATCACCTGCTTCTCTGTTATCAAGGGCACGCACATAAAAGAATGGAAGTTAACTTGGCGATCGACAAACCTTGGATCTGAGAACACATCATTAACAATCTCACCCTGACCGGATTTTATAATTGTGTCAATAATTTCTTGAGCTTTTATCAAAGGATTTTCAAAACAAACGTTCTGAACGTCTTCCCAGAGAATATCTAATCGATTTGTATTGTTATTGAGTAAGAGAATCGCAGAAGTTGTAAATTGAATTAATTTTCTCGCTTCTTCAAGAACCAGTTGAGCAACTTCTTTAGGATTTAAACTAGCGCTGATTTGTGTAAAAATATCATGAAATAAGTCGATTTCCTGATACTTATCTAACAGTTCATGAGCTAGTAATTTCTTTTCATACTGCTGTTGCACCAGGTACGACAGTAAAAAGGCAACGGTTTCTGCCTTCTTACTGCCAATAACCCAGCCAACAATTTCGTCTAAAAGCTTTACAGGATGTTTTTGAACTGATTCTTTGTCGTCTGTACCGAATATTAACTTACCACCTGTATCTTCTATACAGAAAGAAGAATTCATCTCATTAACAAGGTTAGTGAGTATGTCGATAACTTCTTTTTGGGTAACTAGCTTTCTGAAATTGATATGGTTCATCTCATTTCGGCACCATCAACTCGACATTGCCATCCAAAACAGAGGCAATGCTGAATGTACGGAATAGCTTGTGCTCATGCCGAAAGCAACAGCAAGATGTACCTCATTCTGCCTCTATTAGGTCAAATCTATAGTTCCCATAGAAAATAGCTTAAGTAACATCTCAATTGTTAAGTAAGTATAATTTGCTCAATTTTTTCTAAAAATTGACACTTGCCGCCCGCTCTTGGACGGTGAGTGTCAATCTTTCGAGTTACCGCTCGCTGTCACCGCGCCAATCGCTGATAACTGGTTGCTCATTGCTGCATCTTGTGTCTATTTGTTGAGTTGTGGCGTTGTTTTTGTTAGCGTCTTGCATTCGTTTTGAAGCGCTAGCTTGATAAGTTTCTGTCAGCCCTGTTGCAACAAATACAAATATGACAAAGGTAAACAGCTTGGTAAATGCGTCTTTATCTTTATTTTGTTCTAAAAATGAATTATACGCTAACAGGAAGAAGCCAACGAGAAAAGGAACGATAATCAAGTCCATCTTTTTAACCTCTATCTTTTGTTTGCTGGCAGATACACCCCACTTTGTTATTCTTCTGCCAGAAACACTGATACAGATTAGTAAATTTAGTGATATTTTTTACTTTAATATAAATGAATCTTTTATGGAAGTCCTCAGCCAGCAATCTCGCAATCCTATCTGAGATCTAAACAAGGGAGATAAGGAGGATAAGGAAGAGGTGTTTGTCAATCATTTAGGACTGCTATATTACTGAGGCTCGTCCCTTCGGGTTCGCCCTTCGTGTCCTTAAAGGTACCCACTGAGGTACGCGCATAATGGGACATATTATAAAGTTTTGTAAAGCAAGCTGTAGAAAACTTTAATTTACTCAGGGTTCAGACTCAACTTAAACTTGACTGTTCAAATGAAAACATTCTCTAAAGGTCATTAATGGGCGCTAATTTCCAAAAATGCTCAGCCCCAAGTCTTGGGATATAGCTTCAACAAAAGCAAGTGCCGCAACAGGGTTACCTGCATTGTCTAACGCAGGGCTGTAGCAAGCGATCGCCCCGCGACCCGGTACCACAGCTAATAGTGCGCCACCGACCCCGGATTTTATAGGTAAACCGATCTGTAAAGCATATTGAGGAGAAGCTTCATACAATCCGCAGGTGAGCATCAGTGCATTCACATAACGGCGATACTGGGTTGCAACTCGTCCATTTTCACACGCTAGAAGTAAACCCAGACGGGCTAAATCTTCTACCGTCCCCGACAAACAGCATATTTGCTCGTAAGTGTCAATCGCTTTTTCTATATCCTCAAGATACCCTGCTTGAGCAAGATAACGGGCAATATCTCGATTGACTTGAGAATTTACCAAACGCACGGAAGCCAGCATGACCTCGTCTAACTCAAGTTGACACCCAGCTCGCTGATTCAACCACTGACACAAATGTTGGCTGCGATCGCTAGCGCTCTTTCCTGGTAACTTATCAGCAAGGGTAATTGCTCCACTATTAATCATTGGATTGCGAGGTCTTCCACGATCTTTGACCAGTTGCTCTAAAGAATTAAAAGCAACATCAGATGGTTCAACCCCAACCCACTGAAAAACAGTTTCTGTTCCTAAATGTTGTAGCAAATACAGCAGTGAAAATGGCTTAACTGCGCTCATGAGGGGGAAAATACAAGAAGTCTCACCCTCGCTATAAACTGACCCTTTTGCACAAAGAACGCAAACTGCAAACAAATTGGCATCAGCCAATGCCAATTGTGGAATGCGATCGATGACTTTTCCTTTACGTGCAAAGGTTCTAGCCTGCTGTACCCAAGCGGACAACTCGGTAGTGGTTAAAGTTTCCAATCCTCTCATGTAACATCAGTTATAATGCGGGACTTATAGCCGCTCAAACTCCCCATCAGTTAAAAAGGGTAAAGTATAAAAAATAGGTGTAGCATGAATTGAGTTTAAGATCTACTTTATACTTCATCCTTCATACTTTATACTTCAGATGATGCCCCGTGTTAGAGCACCCGAACTCCCTCAAAATCAACCTTGGCTGAATGCGGAAAAACCATTGTCTCTTAAAGAACTGAGGGGGAGAGTTATTCTTCTAGACTTTTGGACATACTGTTGTATCAACTGCCTGCACATCCTACCAGATCTAAAATATCTAGAACAAAAATATAAAGATAGCTTGACAGTTATTGGCATACATAGTGCTAAATTTAACAATGAGAAGGAAAGCGAAAACATCCGTCAAGCCATTTTACGTTACGATATTGAACATCCCGTTTTAGTGGACAGCGGTTTTAAGGTTTGGCAAGAGTATGCCGTGCGTGCTTGGCCAACATTAATCGCGATCGATCCAGAAGGTTACGTTATTGGCTCTGTATCTGGTGAAGGCAATCGTGATGTTTTAGATGAACTCATACAAAAGTTAATTCTCCAACATCAAGAAAAAGGCACGATGAATTTTCAAGAACTCAGCCTCACTTTAGAAAAACAGCGCCAACCACTTGTGACGCCCCTAGCCTTTCCCGGTAAAGTTCTGGCTACTAATGATGTTTTATTTATTGCTGATTCGGGGCATCATCGTCTTGTGATAAGTCGTATCAACGGGCAAATATTACATACAATTGGCATCGGACAACCAGGATTAACCAACGGTTCTTTCAATGAATGTCAGTTTTCTGCGCCTCAAGGAATGGCATTTGATGACGACAAGCAACTTTTATACGTTGCTGATACGGAAAATCACGTAATTAGAAGAGTCGATCTCAAACACCAGATTGTAGAAACCATCGCTGGAACAGGTCAACAAAGCCGCAATATTCGTCCTCACAGTGGGGTTGCAACAGAAACAGCATTGAATTCTCCTTGGGATCTGCAAAAAGTTGGAAACAGCTTATTTATTGCTATGGCTGGTTCTCATCAAATTTGGGAAATGAATTTGGCAACTGGTATTGTGAGAACTTATGCTGGTACTGGTGCGGAAGCTTGTGTTGATGGTACTCTAACCGAGTCTACCTTTGCCCAACCCAGCGGAATCACGACAGATGGACGAGACTTATACGTTGCTGACAGTGAGGGAAGTACGATTCGCGCTGCGGGACTGGTTGAACCTTTAACAGTCAGAACTGTTTGCGGTAGTGGTGATTTGTTCGGTTTTGGTGATGTTGACGGACAGGGTTTTGATGTCAGGTTGCAGCACTGTTTGGGAGTCGAATATGCCCAAAATTTTTTGTGGGTAGCCGACACCTACAACCACAAGATTAAACTTGTCAATCCTCAAAGCGGTAATTGTCAAACTGTTCTTGGAGATGGTATTGCGGGTTTGCTGGACGGTCAAGGTAAAAATACTCGTTTTTCCGAACCTTCAGGATTGAGTGTTATAGGTTCTGAATTATATATTGCTGATACAAACAATCACACTATTCGTCGTGTCGATTTAAATACTTTTACGGTCACAACAGTGCAATTCCCAAGTCTGTGTTCTCCAAATTTGTGCATTCCAAATTGAGTCAGTCATGAGGGTGTTGACACTCTCCGCCCTATAAGGGCGAAGATTCTTCAATCACAGACCCAACTTGCTGATACAGGATTTCTCCAGTATGAGTAGAGGTCGAATCTCCTGAAGCGTTCGGATAGTAGATCCAAGTTCCCGTATGCCCTACGGTACTCAAGGCTAATTTCAGAATATTGATAGCGGCATTCGAGTCTCTATCTATTACAAAGCCGCATTCGCAAACATGGGTTCTTGTAGATAAAGATTTTTTGACTATTGCGCCACAACTGAAGCATTCTTGAGAAGTGTAGGCGGGGTTAACCGCAACAGTTATCCTGCCAAACTTCACCCCAAAATACTCCAACCATTTTCTGAATTTATACCAACCAGCATCATTAATAGATTTAGCGAGACAGTGATTTTTCACTAAATTTTTAATCCTCAAATCTTCATAGGATACCAAGTCGTGAGATTGGATTACGCAACGCGCCAGTCTCTTGGCGTGTTCTTCACGTTGCCTACTTATTTTGAGGTGTACTCGCCCTAATTTATTAATAGCTTTCTTACGGTTGGCAGAGCCTTTCTTTTTACGAGAAACGCGCTTTTGTCTAAATTTTAGACGTTTCTCTCCTGTGCGATAAAACCTTGGGTTAGGTTCACTATGTCCATTGCTGTCGGTATAGAATTCTTTAAGTCCTACATCCAAACCAATGGTTTTCCCTGTGGGTTGTGTTTCTAATTTGTTGTCTACACTAATCAGAAATTGAACATAATACCCATCAGCACGACGAACTAATCTAACTCGTTTTACCTGTTCTAATTGGTAGAAGTTTAAATCCCATGTTCCTTTCAGCTTGAGCGTACCAATACCTTTTTTGTCGGTGAAGGTTATTTGTTTCCTGGTCTCGGAAAGTGACCACCCAGAGGTTTTATACTCCACTGAGCGAGAATTTTTCTTGAACTTTGGATATCCCTTTTTACCCGGAACAGACTTTTTGCAGTTGTCGTAAAAACGAGCAATAGAACTATAAGCCCGTTCAATAGAAGCTTGGCAAGCACTAGAATTCAGAGCTTTTACAAATAGGAATTCTCTTCTCAATGACTTACTAAGGCGATACATTTCTTTTTGTCCCACGCCTCGATTATCCATCCAAAAACGGATACTCTTATTGCGAACAAATTGAGCCGTCCTAATCGCCTCATCAATGGCAGTATATTGAGTCGTTTTCCCTTTGGCTTTGAATTCTAAAACAATCATTTTCCGTGGAAAACTTCTACGCAAAATATTATAACACAAATAAAGTCGCCCTAGAAGGGCGAGGCTTTAGACCCATTCTCTTGGTAAATTTCTCTCCTAACTTTTTTTAAGAATGACTATGAGCATCATTTTACATATTACTCAAAAAGAACAGTGGGAACAAGCAAAACGTGATGGAGTTTATCGCGGAGATACTCTTGATTCTGAGGGCTTTATTCACTGTTCTCAACCAAAACAAGTGATAAAAGTCGCAAATACTTTTTTCTACAATCAACAGGGATTGGTACTTCTTTTCATTGAGTCTAATAAAGTTAGCTCGGAAATTCGTTATGAAGGCGTTGAGGAAGGCGAACAATTTCCTCACATTTATGGGGCTTTGAATGTTGATGCTGTGACACAGGTGATTGACTTTCAGCCAGGTGAGGATGGTTTTTTTAAAGAGTAGGAGGAATTAGGAGGAATTTTCTTTACGAGCTGGTCAGGGGGACAAGGAAGAGGTGTTTGTAACTCATTTACGACTGCGATAGGAGAAATATGGAAGGGAAGGACTTTGAGGTAGAAGCCTACGTAGATTTAATGGTATCTCTGTTAGATTTAAAACTTAAGGATGAGTATCGCGATGGAGTCGTAGACAATTTTGAGAGAATTATGGCGATCGCTCAAGTTGTCAATGAGTTTCCCTTACCGGATGAACTAGAAGCTTCTACAGAGTTTCAACCAGGCTAGCAACAGTTGTCACTATTGACAGTTAAGGAAATACACTGTGTTCTCATTCTTACTAGTACGGTTAAGATAAGGAGGGATCGTGCAGTGGGAACAATGTCATGGAGAATTGGAAAATTTCTGCTTCCTCTCATTCAACGGGTGCAGGTAAACTGTTGGTGCTTTTGCTAAAGTTTCGTCTGGGATTTAGCTTTGTTGCTCTAGTGTTTTCTATAGTCGAAATCGCAATACCATCTCTTTATAAATTAGTTGTGATGCTTGATGGTTTGCAAGCAATGGTGGCATTTCTTGTTATTTTAAGTTCGTCTTTGGTTTTTCTAATTTGGTTACACCGTTTTCATGCCGATCTTAAAGATGTATTTCCAGAATACCCAATTACACCCTGGGGAGCCATTGCTCGATTTATTATTCCCATCTATAGTCTTTGGGGAATTTGGAACACGCTATCTACCTTTGCTGACCGTCTACTACCTGAAGGTGGCGATTTAAGAAGTTTGAGCGAGCGCTTACGCTCGTGCATACCACTGTTTTATGTTTTCACGATCGCTTCTAATGCTTTAGCTCGTATAATGCTCAGTAATCCTCAACGACCAGTTTCACCTTGGGTGTCATTTCTTTCCTCTGCTGTAGAGGTCGGTCTGGTGATAACGTTACTGCAATTAACAAAAACCATGCAGACTGCACTGACTCAAAAAACCAAACGAGCGCTTATATAAATTTTGCCTATGAATGATGCTGTGGCTATAGCAACTGCTGTCAAACGCGGTCAGATCGGGGCGGTGGAAGTTGTTAAATCAGCTTTAGCAAAAATTGTAGAACGAGATGGCGAACTCAATTGTTTTACTGCTGTGATGGCTGATACGGCTTTGACAGATGCAGAACGAATTGATAGAGAAGTTGCTCTCGGTCATCAAATGGGTTCTTTGGCTGGTGTCCCTTTCGCTGTGAAAAATCTGTTTGATATTGCTGGAGTCACAACGCTAGCAGGCGCAAAAATTAATGCTGAAAATTTTCCTGCAACACAAGATGCAACCGCAGTCTTCAAGCTTAAACAAGCGGGTGCTGTTCTGGTAGGTGCTTTGAATATGGATGAGTACGCTTATGGGTTTGTCACTGAAAATGCACATTATGGCGCTACTCGCAATCCCCACGATCGCACGCGGGTGGCTGGAGGTTCATCGGGTGGTTCGGCTGCTGCGATCGCATCTGGCTTAGTTCCTCTGACTTTGGGTTCTGATACCAATGGTTCTATCCGCGTACCTGCGGCGTTGTGCGGCGTTTTTGGTTTGAAACCAACTTATGGAAGGCTGTCTCGCGCCGGTGTTGCTTTATTTTCTAGCAGTTTAGACCATATTGGTCCTTTTGCTCGTTCGGTACGCGATATTGCTACGGCGTTTGACGTGCTACAGGGAGAAGACGAGAGAGATCCAGTTTGTACAAAGCGTCCTCCCGAACTGTGTTTCCCACAAATCCTTCGCGGAATTGAGGGTTTAAGAATTGCTATTGCAGGAGAATATTTTGCTAAAGGAGCAAGCCCGGAAGCTTTGGAAGCCGTGCAAAGAGTTGCTGATGCTTTAGGAGTTACGAATTACATCACAATACCTGAAGCACATCGTGCTAGATCTGCAGCATTTGTGATTACAGCTTGTGAGGGCGCGAACTTACATTTGGAAAAATTACGCTCTCGCCCTCAAGATTTCGATCCCGCAACACGCGATCGCTTTCTTGCTGGTGCATTAATACCTAGTAGCTGGTACATTCAAGCACAGCGATTTAGGAGATGGTATCGAGATAAAGTACAAGAAATCTTCCAAAAGGTAGATGTTATTCTTGCACCTACTACACCTATTTCTGCTCCTCTTATTGGTCAGCAAACTATGATATTAGACGGAGAAGAAATTCTTGTCCGTCCTCACTTAGGATTATTTACTCAACCCTTATCTTTTATTGGATTACCTGTTTTATCAGTTCCAATCCAACGTCCAAATACCTTACCATTGGGCGTACAGTTAATAGCTGCACCCTATAATGAAGCATTGATTTTACGGGTAGCCGCTGTACTCGAGGCAATGGGAGTTGTATCCGTGTAATTTTATAGAAGATCGCGACAATAGGTACAAAATGTTACTCTACCAACCCGTGCTTAATGGCATAACGGACTAACTCAGCGCGATTGCTTGTTGTTGTTTTTCTCAATAAACTGCTCACGTACTTCTCTACAGTCCGAGGACTGAGATGTAGTTGTTGTCCCATTTCAGCATTAGAAAGACCGTGAGTTAAAAGCTCTAAAACTTCCTGTTCTCTTGAGGTTAATTCCGAAAATACTTGCGATTTTTGAATATGTGTAATTTGGGAGTAGTGAACATCCACAGGTTTTGTTGAAACGGAAGTTCCCACATTTTCACTCTGGGGAAAACGGTATTCAGATTGAATGATTTGCGATCGCTCTAAGAGATTGCGAATCGCTGCTGCTAACTCTTCTAATTCAAAAGGCTTGGGCAAGTAAAGATCGCATCCTGATTGGTAGCCCAGGATTCTTTCTTGAGTCTTTGTTCGTGCTGTTAACAGAATAACAGGAAGCAACCGGAAAGAAGGCTGCTGACGAACTCGCCTCACTAGTTCGTAACCGTTCATTTGTGGCATGACAATATCAGTGACTATTAAATCGGGATGGTATTGTTCTACCATCGCCAAAGCCTCTTGACCGTCATTTGCCGTAATGACTGAATAGCCAGACAGTTCAAGATAATCGCTGATAGACAAACGAGTGCCCAGATCGTCATCCACTACAAGGATCTTCAAGGGCATGGACAGTACACCCCTAGCATTTTTTACCAATAAGTTTGCTCGCTCAAGCACTATCAATAAATACAGATAAAAATAGTACTCCTATGTTTCATACTATGACATGATTCTCAATGAATCACTTCTCAATAGTAAATCTACTGGTTCTAACTTAAAATTTTTAAGTTAGTTTTGCACTAAAACGAACACTAACAATCATTGGCACATTCTTACATCTTTTCCTGTATCACCGGTGACACATCTTTTAAGACATATTTTATCGAATAGAGGCCAAGTTAGGTCGAGTCCATTAACTCTGGAAAATTAAGTATAAATCTCTAGTACACTTTCGCTGAAATCAAAGAATATAGATAAAATTGTACGTAAGACTTTACTACTCCAGTAAATTGTATCAAGAATCTTTGGTTTTAATTTGGTAGATCCACTTCAGAGGGGAATATTGCTCGTATCTTACACTACATGAGTCTCTTAATTTTACAAACAGCCGTAAAAAACCTGGCTGTTTGCTAACGGTAATAATTCGCATAGGGTATATTTTAACATATCAACAACCTAAGTTTCGATTCATGCTTGAAGAGTTTGTGTAATTTTATTCTTGGGGGAGTTGAGGTACGAGAGATTGGTTGTTGAGCATAGAATATATTTTGAGCAGTACTACCTGGATGACTCGTGAGTTAACAATAGGTATTTTGCTTACCACATCTATAATTAGTTAATCAAAGCTTACTTGGATAATCGATTATGACAGGAAAAGGACAGGGATTTGGTTTCGGCTTGGGCAAAATGAAAGAATTGGCTGACGCTTTTAAAAAAGCACAGCAGGTTCAAGAAGGCGCAAAGCGGCTTCAAGAGGAATTAGAGCAAATGGAGATTCAGGGGGAAGCTGGTGGAGGTTTGGTTAAGGTTATTGTCAGTGGTAACCAAGAACCCAAGCGAGTGGAAATTTCTCCTAACGCTATCAATGAAGGAGCAGATGTACTCTCCGACCTCGTTACTGCGGCTATGAAGGACGCTTACTACAAATCTACGGCAACAATGCGCGAACGCATGGAAGAACTCACCAGTGGTCTAGAACTTCCTGGGTTCCAGTAATTTTGTCGTAAGTCACAAGTCATTTGTCATTAGTCGTATTCTAATGACAAAGGACCATGGACAAAGGACAAAAAATATTTATGCCTTACAAGCTGCTGTTTGTCTGCCTGGGAAATATCTGTCGCTCACCATCGGCAGAAAATATAATGAATCATTTCATTAACCAGGCTGGGTTAAGCGAAAGCATTATCTGTGACTCTGCTGGTACATCTAGCTATCACATTGGCAGCCCTCCCGATGCTAGGATGAGTGCTGCCGCTTTTCAAAAGCTACAAATTAAACTAACGGGTAGAGGGCGTCAGTTCCAAAAGTCAGATTTTGAAATTTTTGACACGATCCTAGCTATGGATCGAGAAAATTACGAGGATATCCTCTCTCTTGACCGAACTGGTATGTATCACCACAAAGTCCACTTGATATGTGATTTTTGCTCTAGGCATACTCTTAAAGAAGTTCCCGATCCCTACTATGGTGGTCCGGAGGGATTTAATCAAGTGATTGACATACTGATTGATGCTTGTGAAGGGCTGTTAAAAGAAGTGACGAGTAGGCAGTAACTACTAGCTAGTCCTCCCGTTTCCCGGCGGACTTGTTCGATTTTTCCGATAGTGGAGCCACCGGAATGCCAGATCTGCTTGGGATGCAGGCTACTAGTTTCCACCTCCCACCTTCTGCGATCTGAGGCAGTCGGGATGAAAAAATCGTCACTCGATCGCGAACAAGACAAAGGGCAATGCCCACCGTTGAATGTTGGTTGGCATTGCCCACCCTACGCCCTTATTTTCAAGGCGGAGCCTTAACGAAGGCATTCCCAGGCTTTGCCTGAGAACGAGGGGTGTCAGCGATCGCTATTTAACAAGCCGCTTGAAATTCGCCTATCATCTTCACTTCTGGCTCTAAACAGATTGACCAACGCTCTTGTACTTCTTGTTGAACGTGACGGATGACATTAAAAATATCCCAAGCACTCGCTCCGCCACAATTAACGATAAAATTAGCATGACGTTGTGCGACTTGTGCTTTACCAATTTGGTAGCCTTTTAGACCGCTTTGCTCAATTAACCAACCTGCTGCATGGGGTTTGGGATTGCGAAAAACACTACCGCAGCTTGGCAAGTGATATGGCTGAGTATTTAGTCTGTGCTGTTTGTGCTGTTTGGTCGCTGCCAAAACGTGTTCTGGGGCTGCTCCTGGCTGTAGCTGGAAAGTTGCTTGAGTCACGATTTTCTTGCTGCCTTGCAGTACAGATGTCCGATAGCTGTAACCCAACTGTTCCCGAGTCAGTGTTTCTACAGTTCCATCGGGGAGAAGAACTTCGACACTGGATAAGATATCTGCGATACAGCTGCTGTGTGCTCCTGCATTCATGACAACAGCACCGCCAACGGTTCCCGGTATGCCAACAGCCCACTCCAAGCCTTGCCATCCGTGAGCTGCTGCTGCCCACACTAGACCGGGAAGGGGTTCTCCGGCTGCAACAGTGACTCGACCTGTTTCTAGATCGAAATAGCTGTGACGCAAATGACGCGTTACAATAACCAGACCGGGTATACCGCAATCACTGATGAGCAAGTTAGACCCAGCTCCAAGTACTGTGACTGATAGTTCTTGTGTTTGAGCGTATTGAATACTGGCTTGTAAAGCTTCTAAGTTACGCGGCGCAACACACCATTGGGCGGGACCGCCTACTCTGTAAGAAGTATACCCTGCGAGTGAAACTTGAGATTTTATAACGCAATCAGTGCCTGGTAAATAAATTTCCTGACTTTCGACGGAATTAGCCTTTAGCTGTCTGCTGTCATTAATGTTAGGAACTTTACAGACATTTGCAACTGCCTGGGATATAGTCATATCTTTTACAATGAGGTAAATATTGATGTTGATCTGTCGTCAAAATACGACACTAGAGGAAGGCAACGTAACTATTGCGAGACGGACACTACGCGAGTGAAAGAACGATCCCTTGCAAGGAATTCATTCTCTCTGACCGCATGCGCCTTGCTCTTCTTCTAGGAAGTTGCTTGAGCTGGTTGGCAAAGTGTTGCCATGACATCGGGAATGATTTGATTGAGATTCCCTGCTCCCAAAAACAGCGCCAAGTCTCCACGACGCAGTGTTTGCAGTAAGTACTCACTGACTGCAGTTAATGTTGGTTGATACGTCACCTGCGAATTGTACTTGGCAACTTCATCAGCCAATTTTTCCCCACTGATTTGCCCTAAATTGGGCTCCCCTGCACTGTAAATATCTGTCAGGACAACTAGATCTGCATAACTAAACGACTCGGCAAATTCCTCCAAAAAGGTCAGTGTACGGCTGTAACGATGGGGTTGGAAGATAGCAACTACTCTTTGTCCCGGTCTTGCTTGAAGGCGTGCCGCAGCAAGAGTAGCACGAATTTCACTGGGGTGATGGGCATAGTCATCTATGAAAGTAATGCCGTTCGCTTCTCCTCGGAATTCAAAACGTCGTCTTGCACCTTCAAAAGTGGAAAGCCCTTTGGCAATTTCTCCAAATTCTAAACCCAATAGCCGACCTACGGCAACGGCTGCTAGAGCATTGCTTAGATTGTGTTTGCTAAGCAAGCGTAAATTTAAAACGCCTAAGGTTTTTCCTCTTTCCCACACCAAAGCGGTTGTCCCATCGGCGCGATAGTCTACGTTGGTAACAGTATAATCGGCGTTTGTATCGGAATATAAGCTATAACTGATTGTCGGCTTTAGGCGATCGCGCACTGTTTCGCAATCAATGCTCCCTACTAGGGTTGTACAACCTCGAGCAAATGTTTGGAAGATTTCTACCACTTCGTCTAACGTTTCATAGTGGTCGGGATGGTCTAATTCGATATTGGTAATGATGCCTATTTCCGGAGCGTGCTTAACTAAAGAACCATCCGATTCATCTGCTTCTGCTACTAAATATCGACTTTGCCCCAGTCTGGCGTTTCCTGACCAGGCATCAACTTCACCACCCACTAAAATCGTCGGATCTAAACCTGCTTCAAGTAGCATATAACCAATCATGCTACTGGTTGTAGTTTTTCCGTGGGTTCCCGCTACAGCAATGCTGTGATAATCAGCAATTAATGCTGCCAATACATCGGAGCGATGAAAAATAGGACAATTTAATTCTAAAGCTGCTTTGTATTCTAAATTGTTTGTGTTAATTGCCGTAGAACATATAACTTGAGGTAGTTTTTCTGTAGTGCTATTAAGTATTTCTTGGGGATTTAATACCGATTCCTTATCCTTAGGGGGAGAATCTGGTTTAAAGAATTCAAGATTACTTGCCTCTTGCTTGCCAAATATATGAGCACCGATAGATTCCAAACGTCGAGTAATATGATTTGGACGAAGATCCGATCCTGACACTGGTAAATTCCGTTGGGCTAAAACATGAGCCAAAGCGGACATTCCTATGCCGCCCACACCAATGAAATGAAATGGTCTACCGCCAAAGTCTACTGAATTTTGCATTGTTTTCTCCTCTTACACCACACCACACAATAATATTAAATGACACGCGTATCATAACAGGAATGATATTTTTACCGATACTACCTTTATATATGTTGCACACCTATGGAATTTATTATTCCCTTTTTCGCCTGCGGATTCAAATTGATTTTACCCTTGATAGTGAGTTTTTCTCTGTTTGAACAGATATTATGTTTATTCTTAAAATTTCTAGTGAATCGGGAAACAATTAATTGTAATTCCAAATACATAATTTTGCCTTGATTTCAGAATTTTGCTATATTAGGGGGTTGTTGGTAAAGAAGGCACAAGTCTGCTTGTCAGATGGTAGAAGCTTCCCCTGGTTTCAATTGAAGAATTTAATAAAGTTCGCGCTTTATTATTTGTCTCCATAAATAAATACATTTGACTTTAGATCGTTTTAGCCGATACACAGAGGAGCTTTTTGCGTATTAAAAATTACAAGATGAACCTTCTGCTTTTCGGGTTAGCCAGTTCCTCCACTTGGGCAAAGACGACAGGTGCTATCTCCTGCAAAGACGCTGCGCGAACAACGGAGGAAACCTCCCGAAGACCGCACTAGGCTCACCATATGCTATCTGCCCTCTGCCTTTTCAAGAAAGCCATAATTCACTGAGTTAATGCGACAATTGGCAATTTTTGGAGGCACTTTCGATCCCGTTCATTGGGGACACCTGATTTTAGCTGAAGCAGCTTTGCATCAAGTTCCTTTAGAACAGGTAATTTGGGTGCCATCGTTTAATCCTCCTTACAAACAAGCAGCGACCTTTGAGCATCGAGTAAAAATGGTACAACATGCGATCGCAGAGAATCCGAAGTTTTCCGTGTCTCTCGTTGAACAAGGTCATTCGGGATCTTCTTTTGCGATTGACACCCTGATAAATTTATCAGCAGATTGCCCAGACACGCGATGGTACTGGATTATTGGATTGGATGCGTTTCAGACCTTGCCTCGTTGGTACCGTGGGCAGGAATTAGCACGGCTTTGTGAGTGGTTGATAGCACCCCGACTCCTAAGTGGTGAGACTATAACTCAAAGTGAGATAATCTGCAAGCAAGTGGTGCAAAAGCTTACAAAACAAACTTTTAACATACACTGGCAATTATTGAATATCCCGTTCTTGGGGCTTTCGTCAAGTCTCATCCGTAACATGTATAATGACGGTCGATCTATTCGTTATTTAGTTCCAGAAACGGTTAGAGCCTATATCGCCAACCATAATTTGTATGAAAAGGGGTAGGAAAAAAATATTTATTTTTGTGGCTCTAACACTTTATAGTTATAAATACTCCCCCCTTTACGGTATGATCGGGGTCATTAGTAGCTTTTAATAAGGTATATAACGATAGAGGGCAAGACGCTGTGATTAGAGTAGCAATAAATGGTTTTGGGCGCATCGGACGTAACTTTGCGCGTTGCTGGATAGGTAGAGAGAATAGCAATATTGAGCTAGTTGCTATCAACGATACTTCTGACCCCAGAACCAACGCGCACCTGCTGAAGTATGACACAATGCTAGGGAAGTTAAAGGGTGTTGACATTAGCGCTGATGACAACTCCATTACCGTTAACGGTAAAACCATTAAGTGTGTATCCGACCGGAACCCAGAAAACTTGCCCTGGAAAGACTGGGATATAGATCTCATTATTGAAGCCACAGGCGTATTTACTTCTAGAGAAGGAGCAACTAAGCATCTGAATGCGGGAGCTAAAAAAGTTCTTATCACTGCTCCAGGAAAGAACGATGATGGCACTTTTGTGGTAGGCGTGAACCACCACGACTACGACCACGAAAAACACCAAATTATCAGCAACGCTAGTTGTACTACAAACTGTTTGGCTCCTATTGCGAAGGTGTTGCACGAAAAATTCGGCATCATCAAAGGCACCATGACCACTACTCACAGCTATACGGGCGACCAGCGTTTGTTGGATGCTTCCCACAGAGATGTCCGACGGGCGCGTGCTGCTGCTCTCAATATTGTGCCTACCTCTACAGGTGCAGCTAAAGCTGTAGCATTAGTATTGCCCGATTTAAAGGGCAAGCTGAACGGTGTTGCACTCCGCGTTCCTACCCCTAACGTTTCTATGGTGGATTTCGTCGTACAAGTCGAAAAATCCACTATCACAGAAGAAGTTAACCAAGCCCTCAAAGAAGCTTCTGAAAATTCACTCAAAGGCATTCTGGCATACAGTGAGGAAGCACTGGTATCTTCTGATTACCAAGGTACTGATGAATCTTCGATTGTTGATTCAAGCTTAACCATGGTCTTGGGCGGCGACTTAGTTAAGGTGATGGCTTGGTATGATAACGAATGGGGCTACAGCCAACGCGTACTCGATCTTGCCGAATTGGTAGGTGAGAAGTGGGTTAAATAGTTATTTGTTAGTGGTTAGTGGATAGCTGTTGGCAGTGAGTGGTTTGAGCAACTCACAACTATCAACTATCAACTAACCAAAATGCTGAAATCCCCGATTAAGTGTGAGAACTCGATCGGGATTTTTTTTGTCTGGCTCGCGTAAAATTACTGTTGGCTCGCTGGTAATTGTTCCCACGATCGCAGCATTGTTTCCCAGTGTTTGTACAAACTTTTCTGCTACTTCTTTGGGCATACACAATACAAGTTCAAAATCTTCACCGCCATATAAAGCATATTCTAGGGCTTGTTCTTTGCTTAACCAGGAATGGAATGCTTCGGGTAAGGGAATTTGCGTACTCTCAATAACAGCACCTGCTTGACTGTTGTGGCAAATTTGGATAACAGCATCTGCTAAGCCATCACTGCTGTCCATTCCGGAAATGGGAAGCGAGGGAGAGAGGGACACAGGGGGGAACAGAGAATTTAAGATTTCCCAAAGTATGGGTAGGGCATCAAGTCGCGGTTGGGGACGCTGATGTGCTTTAATTAGGGCTGTGCGATCGCTAGCACTGAGATTTTTTCCTAGTTCGGGATGTAGAAGTAATTGCAAGCCAGCAGAGGAAGCACCGTGAACCCCTGTCACAACAATAACATCCCCAACTTTGGCATTGTTGCGTCGGATAGTTTGCTGTGGCTTCACTTGACCGAAGGCTGCGATCGCTATGGTTGTTGTGGGCGATCGTACTATATCTCCACCAACAATCGGTGTATTGTATTTTTGCAAACACTGAGACATACCCTGGTATAATGTATCAACCCAACTGACAGCAACCTCACCAGGTAATCCCAAGCCAACCGTAATCCCCAATGGAGTTGCTCCCATTGCTGCTATATCGGATAAATTAGCTGCTGCTGCTCGCCAACCAACATCCTCTGGAGATGTCGTAATATCGCTGAAGTGGACGCCGTCAATTAACACATCAGTCGTTACCACTAAAGATTTTCCCGGTTCAGTAGAAAGCACAGCAGCATCATCTCCAACAATGTCAGGAGGACAATAACGCTGCAATCTTTTTAAAAGACCTTGTTCGCCAATATCTCGAACTAACGAAGAAAATTCATTATTCACATTTCAAGTTATGATAAAAATACTGTTTTGGAATCTGATTTGTATGGGAACCATACCAGCAATCAAATCTCACATCTGAAGAATATTTAACTTCTGAAAAAAGCGTTTTAACTGACTACCAGCAGATTCTATCGCCTACGTTTCCTGAATTATTCATGACTGATAAACAAGTTTTTGCCGCAGGAAATCTTGATTAATATGTCGATTTTCGATCTGCAATTGCCGTAAGGTGGGCATTACCCACCCTACCTAGATTTCAATAAAAAATGGTTTAAGCAACGTTGGGTTCTACTAAATTCTCAAGCCCTTGGATGACTTTAGCAGATTCAATTTTGTCACCTGCTTTCAATTCGTCCAAAACTTCTTTTCCTTCAGTAACGTAGCCAAAAACAGCATAGCGACCATCAAGTAAGTTGCGTCCTGCGGGAGTTAGTTCTGGTTCAAATAGAAAGAAGAAGACTTGTGAAGAACCGCCATTTACATCACGTTCGGGACGTGCTAAAGCTAAAGCACCAAAGGCGGAGAAGGGAAGAACAGGTAAGTCAGTGTAACGACCTGCTTCTTCTAAGGTGATACCGTAAGTCGGTTTTTTATCGCCTTTGACAAGGACTTCCAAAGGAATAGCACGATATTTACCCGTTTTTGGATCGATAAAACCTGCGTCTTGACCTGGTGGATCTCCGGTTTGTAAGACGTAAGATTCTTCAGAACGGGTGAATTCCAAACCGTTATAAAAACCCCGTTGTACCAAATCAACAAAATTTCCAGAAGTTACGGGGGCGCTGTAGCCATCTACAACAAGCGTCAGATCGCCTTTATTGGTTTTGACTTCTACAGTTGCACGACCTTTAAGTTGAGGTAAATTACTGTATTCGCTTGGTACTTCAAAGGGAAATTTCTTCACCATTGATTCTTCTAAAAGACCTACCAAACTGAGTAGTTTAGCCCTTTGTTCCTTAACTTGTTCTTTGTTTTTTGTTTTAACCACTTCTTGCAAAGTGTTAACGCCAGACTTTAACTCGGAAATCCAAGCCTCAGCTTGAGGTTTTCTTTCATCTGGGACACTGGCTAAAAGTTGGGCGGGTTTCTCAAGAATACGCGATGCTTTGCTGAGATCTTTAGAAACAGCACCCCAGCGTCGATTTGCTCGCAGTTGGTTTGATATGTCTTCTAAACTTGCTTGCAGTTCCCGCACGGGTTTATTCTCTATTGGAAGTGCGTACTGTAAAAGAGATTTACCGTCAGTAATGGCGTTACCAGCAGGTAGCGCAGCACTACAAGATGGTGTCCATCCAGCTGCACTTATTCCTAAAAATAGAGTGACCAGCAGCAGTGCAATGAGACTGTTATTCAGCCAGGATTTCAATATTTTGAACATGAGATGGCTTCAATGCAACATCAGATTGTTAACAAGATTTAACCCATTAATCATCTTCCCACAGGACTGCAAACAGTTTAGTCATAATCTCGTTTAAATAAACCCAGTAAAGGACCGAGAATCAAACCAAACACAAAGCCACCTATATGCGCCCAATACGCAACTCCACCTGTCTCCATACTCATAGCAGCTGGTTGCAAGCTTGCAAGACCGGATATGACATTTTGGACAATAAACAGTCCTATCAAAATCATCGCTGGAACTCTAATTGTCGTAATGAAAAATCCTAAGAAGACTAATGAAACGACTCCCGTGCGTGGAAAGCGAATAATGTAAGCACCCAAAATGCCTGAAATTGCACCACTTGCTCCTAAAGAAGGAATTGTAGAATTTACACCAACGAGCCACTGACACAAAGCTGCTAGAGCACCACAACTTAAATAGAAAATTAGGTATTTAAAATGACCCAAGCGGTCTTCAATATTGTTACCAAAAACCCATAAAAAAACCATATTGGATATGAGATGCCACCAGCCACCGTGTAAAAACTGTGACGTAAATAAAGTAGCCCACTCAGGTACGGATGGATTAACTGACGCACCAGCAAAACTAGCCGTTAACTGTCGTGGAATTACGGCATATAACTGTAGAAACTGTTCTAGTTGCGTCTCCGATAAACTCACTTCATGGAGAAAAAGTAATACGTTCATACCGATCAACCCATAGGTAATGTATGGGGTGATTCGGGTCGGGTTTTCGTCGTAAAGGGGAAACACAGGTGCTTTTCCTAATTTGCCACTACCTGAAATATAACTTGTTAGGGGTAGGACGATAGGGGACCAGGGGGACCAGGAGGACAAGGAAGATAATATCTTCTTCTCCCTTGTCTACTCGTTAAACTCTAACTACCTGACCAAAACTCTTCTTTTGGTTTGTCATTAAACAACCCGAGCAATGGACCGAGAACCGCACCGAAGAGAAAACCACCTGCATGCGCCCAGTAGGCAATACCGCCAGTATCAACACTGGTGGATGCTTCTAAAGAAGCAGCTCCAGAAATGGCTTGTTGAAGAAACCAAAACCCTAAGAAGAAGAATGCTGGGACGCGAAATGTGGGAAAGAAAAATCCTAGAGGGATAATACCGAGAATTTCTGCTTTGGGAAAGCGAAGAATGTAAGCACCCATAACACCTGCGATCGCACCACTTGCTCCTAAAGAAGGAATTGAGGAATTTTGTGCAAAATACCACTGACTCAAAGATGCTAAAACACCACAGGTTAAATAGAACAATAAATATTTAATGTGCCCTAACTTATCCTCAACGTTGTTACCAAAAATCCATAAAAACAACATATTACCACCCAGGTGCAATAGACCTGCGTGTAGGAATTGAGAGGTAATCAAGGTTGACCACTCTGGTACTGGTTGATTAACCGGAATTCCTGCAAAGCTAGCTGTGAGTTCTCGCGGTACAACAGCAGCAAGGTGTAAAAATCCGTCTAATTCTTGTGCAGGCAGACTTGCTTCAAAAAGAAAAGCTATGATGTTGGCAGCAATCAGCCCGTAAGTGACGTAAGGCGTAATTGTCGTAGGATTATCGTCTCTAATTGGAACCACAGAACTATTTCTCCATTTTTGAAGAACTAGCTCAGAATATCTGATTTTTTTTAAACTTTCTTCTAACCTATGACCTAACTAGAGATTAGGAGTGAACAAGGGAGCCAATTCTACCTTGTCTACCTTGTCCCCCTTGTCCCCAATTCTTTAATAGACTTTCATCGCCCGTTGCATCTCGCGCTGGTCTTGGCGTTTCTTAATGTCTTCACGTTTATCGTGAATTTTTTTACCTTTTGCCAGGGCAATACTAATTTTTACCCAGCCCCGCTTGAGGTACATCTTAAGAGGTATCAACGTTAAACCTTGCTGTTCGACTTTGCCAATCAACTTGCGAAGTTCGTCACGACGCAACAACAGCTTGCGCGTGCGCCGGGGTTCGTGGTTGAAATACTGACCGCTAGCCGTGTAAGGAGAAATATGGACGTTAATGAGCCATGCTTCTCCATCGCGAAGCAAAGCGTACCCATCTTGAAGATTTGCTTTACCCGCACGAATGGACTTCACCTCGGTTCCTGTAAGCTGAATACCAGCTTCATACGTCTCCAGAATTTCGTATAAATACCGAGCTTGGCGATTGTCGCTAATAACTTTGTAACCTTCGCTTTTTTCACTCATTGAGGATAATATTTACGTACAGTGTGTTAAAAAATTAATATGAATAAATATAACAAAGAAGAAAATTTTACATAAATTTTTGTCACGCACTCCTTTGAATGTTACCTTTATCTTTCTAATTTAGCTTTTTTCTACTGTTTTTGCTGGTTTGTATTGTTAAATAATCTTTTATTGAGGTAAAGTTTGGAAACGATTGGGCAAATAAAATAGTTTTTTGAATACCTTAAAAGCCTTTAGTTTCAAGCCTTTATCCTTCACAATACAGCCGTTAAAAAATTTTATATATCTTCAGGTGAGTCCAAACGGATCTTATTTTACCGCCATAGAATGATTTTGTTTGGGGAGGGGCTGGGTAAATTTGTGATTGAACGCGAAAGGAATTTGGGATTTAACTATGAAAAACAAATTGACTACAGCAATTGGTGCCGGCGTTATCGGTTTAAGCCTAGCTATGATGCCCCTCACTTTACCTGCTTCTGCTCAAACCAACAATAGCGATACTGGAACTGGAACCACCACCGGCAACACCACCACTGACACGACAACTTACCGTGGTGATAATGATTTTGATTGGGGTTGGTTGGGTTTACTTGGACTTTTAGGTTTAGGCGGTTTGGCTGGAAGACGCCATGAAGAACCAGCTCGTTATCGCGACCCCAATGCAGTTGGTACCTCTACTTATAGAGAATAATTGCGGTTTCTACTTAGCAGCCATTTAGCAAAGAATGGAGCTTAGGACTTTTTGAATTGAATAAACAGCAACTTGAAGGCAAGCCTTAGAATGTATTACTCTAAGGCTTATTTTAGTAGTAATAACTGCTCAGGCTGTTACTGATTCGCGTTTAATTGGTTTGTAGTAGCTAGCAATCAAAGCGACCATTAACCACCAAACTGTATTCACCTCAGGACGAAACCAAACGGTATCAACTGTGTTGTGACCGAGCGTTCCTGTTATGGCTGCGATCGCACCAATAATCCAGAAGCCATCCACACTGTTTGATTGTCGCAAACGCCGTAATTGCAGAATACCTGTATTAAAAGTGATAACAAGCAGCCACAAGAAACTGGCTAACCCAATAAACCCAGTTTCCACAGCTATCTCTAAGAAAATAGAATAAGCACTCAAGGCGGTGTAACGGGGAAGTTGGTAAAGAGGATAGACTTTGTTAAAAGCGTTGTGACCGGGTCCAATCCCAGTGAGGGGATAATCCTCAATCATCTTAAAAACGGCAGTCCAAACATTCTTACGAAAATTATTACTACTATCATTTCTGTCAGCAAAAATACTTAAGAAGCGTTCTCTCACGGGTTCAACAAGTAAAATTGCCAGCAGTAATACGCCTGTTAAACTACCTAATATTAACCACAAAGACCATTTACGCCAGAAAGGTGGCATATGTACGCTGAACCAAAAGTAAAGCAATCCCAGTAAAGTTAAAACAGAGACAACCAGTCCAATCCAGCCGCCACGGCTAAAAGTTAGAATTAAACATGCACCATTAACAACTAGCATTGTTACAGCCAGAGCTTTCGTCAACCAACTTCGCCATGCAAAAATGGCAACTGCGCTTAAAGCGACAGCTGGCAAAAGATATCCAGCTAATAAATTGGGATTGCCAAGATAACTGTAAACTCTTGTTGTTTTTGACAAAGGAGACATTGGATCAACCCAGGTAGCCAGCGCTGGTGCTCCAAAAAACCATTGTCTTAATCCATACACGCTTACAATAAGAGCTACGTGTAAATACAAGCCAATCAACCAGGAACGAAAGCGAGGAAACTTAAGAACTCGCGCACAAAGAACAAACAGTAACAAGTAAAGCGTAAAATTTCTTAAATCTGTCATCGCCGCTTTCTTAACAGGTGATAGTGCTGTAGCTACAACAGCAACCCCCCAATAAAGCAGTATTGGCAGGTGAATGGGAGTCACACTGGGCGCATTTGGTGAAGTCGTTTCGTCAGATACGGTTAACAGGAGCCAAAATCCTCCACAAGCAACCAATATCAACCCGAGTAGGTCATTCGCCACAAAAGGAGCTAGCCCATATATCAAGCTGAGCAAGGCTGTTGCTATTGCTTCTCCCCACTGTAAGAAAATACTACTTTGCCGCCAAGAGTGCAGTAATCCCACAACAGAACGGTGCAGGTAACTGGTGCTAAGGTATTCTTTCAACGGCAAGTAAGATAAAGTGAATTGTTGCCAAATTAAATTCATATACAACACTGTGAATAGATAGCACGCCCGCGCACAACTTTGATAATCATGACAGTCCCTGATTCTAAAAGTTCATGTCGCAGATTGCAAATTGTCAGTCTCCAATGAGAGTGACTGGTGTTGTGGGTTCTAGTACGTGAAGGCAGAGCCAAACGCTTGCTACTAGGGTAGAAGGCGCAAAAGCTTTTAATTGCAGCTTTATTATCTGTTACTAATGGTTGCCTTCTTTACGCCAAACTGTACTATTTTTTGTACCAACTACTAACCCATAACCACTCACTAACTATATATATGTCAGCCAAGTACCCCATAATCTGGACAATTTGCAATGCTAATCTAACACAGTCACTTTACACTCCCCAAATTAAAATTCGCTTGAAGATTCTACTGTGCTCGAACTTACCAAGGGTAAACTGAGTACATAGCGATACCCCGATTCTGATGAACCTTGAACCGAAATTTGTCCGCCGTGCAAGTGTGCTAAACGACAGCTAAGTTCTAAACCCAAGCTCTCACGAGACACATTTGCGGATGATTTAGTAGAATTTAAGTCAGAGACGATCGCAAGGACATCTGAAACAGGCGAACTTAACTCTGTTGGTTCTTCCACCATTACAGGTAAATCGGAGACATCCTCAGGTAAATCGGAATAACTATTGCCATTACTATAAGTGGAAGTACTTGCTGTAAACTCCAGCATGGGAGCTAAACTCTTAAGACGGAAGTAAGGCTCTACGTCTGTTATACCGTCCCCAAGCCAGGGATGTGAAACCCAAACTGTGATATTAACTAAATTGTCTTTGTAAGAAACATGAATGCGAACAACACTTCCTGTAGCGGAAACTTGAATTACATTAAAAACCAGATGATATAAAATTTGTCGTACTTTATCTTTATCTAGAGGTAAGATGCGACTGCGCCCTGGTTCTATGGATAAGCGAATATCTTGTTCGCGTCTGTTAGCTGCTTCTTCTAAGGTATTGATAGCTTGTTGACAGAGCATTTCAATATCTACAGGAGCTAAATTGAGTGTTAATGGGTTTTCATCTATTGTTCCAAGTTCAGAAATTTCATTCACTAGGGACAGTAAATATCGACCGCTGTGTTGAATTATTTCCAAATACTCTCTCTGTTTGGTTGTCAAAGGACCGTAAATCTCGCGTCCTAAAACACCAGCCATACCCAATACAGATGTCAAGGGAGTACGTAACTCTTGAGTCAATTGCGCTAATAGTGCTAATTTAAGCTGATTGGTGGGAACTGGAATTGATTCTTTTTGAAAAACACTTGGGTTGAGCCGAATCTCACCATTGCTAGTATCTTGGAATGACCAAGAAGAAACATTCATGGGAATATTGGTATTTGAGCCAGCCTGTAGCAGTCGATTGCGTTCAAATTCACTCATGCTCCAGCGAGCTATGATTTGTAAAAATTCAATATCTCTGTTGGTAAATTTACGCGGGACTAAATCCATCACTGCTAGCGCACCCAAGCAATAACCTGAAGCATCAAACAACGGTGCTCCTAGATATGCGCGAATACCGTAATCTTGCAACAACTTACTATAAGTGGAACGTTCTGCACCAGAGAGAAGATGTGTATCATCAATCACAACGATTTGCGAGCTTTCTACGACCTTCGTGCAGAAAGATTCCCGACGTGAGAGTTGACGACTTTGTGCGAGTTGGTTCATCAGCCCAAGTCTGGATAAGCCTATAGCTGATTTGAACCAGTGGCGCTCTTGATCTACAAACCCTAAGACACAAATTTGTGCTTCTAGAAAGTGCGCGGCTGTTTGAGTCGCTTCTTCAAAAACTGGAATTGTCTCTGGTTGACGTAAACCTAAATCGGTCAATGCCTTAAGACGTTGTTGTTCTCTCGTCTCTTGAGAAGCCCAACCATCTTTGAGCGTAAATAGTTTGTTTTCAGGCTCTACCATTGCCACTGTTACCTTGATGATAGCGAGGGTACTGTAATTTACATAACCACTAGGTCTGGTTAGTTGCTATTTTTAAGATTCCCCAATTTTTTGCCAGACAAACATACTAAAGGGTAATTTTTTTTTCAGTATAAGTTTTTAGCTATACAAAGGTTGTCTGACTTGATGTTTTGCAAATTATACACAAAACATTTCAGTATACTGTAGGGTTTTAATGGAAATAGACCACGGGCAATTGTTTGCTACAAAGACGGAAAATGACTTTTCCCTAACCCTTATGTTCTATTTTCTGAAAGAATAGCGTTAGTTTCAGATTTGACGTGGGTATGATAAGGTTGTGCTAAAACAGTAACCAGTAACTACGCGATCGACAATCGGTGTATGATTCCTGTTTTCTCGTCATCGTATACGTAAACGCTTTGTTGTCAAAGATAATCTTTTAAATTACTAAATGCAGATTTTGTTAATAAGGAAGATTTATCAAAAATTCATAAAGAAAACATATTTCCTTTACAAAGGGAATTGTTTTAAACTTTAGGATTCAGTCAAGAATGTAACAAACGCTTAAGAGAATGTTCGAGAAGCGCAGTATCATAACAGAGCTAGCAAACAGAATTCGTGGTTCTACAAGCACGACAGCCAGGGCGTTTGAATTCCATCAATCTGCTTGGGCGAACTTAAAAACTGTATTTCAATATTTTAATTTGTGAGAATTGTCTTAACAATGAATAACGTAACTGTTAAAGTTCCATTTGTAGACCTCAGTATACAACATCAAGCAATTCAATCTCAATTAGAACAGGCAATCCAATCTGTAATAGTACAAGGAGACTTTGTATTGGGACAGGCGCTGAAAGATTTTGAAGCAGCGTTTGCCAAAGCAGCGGGAACAGAATACGGTGTTGGTGTTGCTTCGGGAACTGATGCGATCGCTCTTGGTTTGCAAGCCTGTAACATTGGTCTTGGAGATGAAGTAATTTTGCCAGCAAACACCTTTGTAGCGACTTTAATTGGGGTGTTACGTGCGGGAGCAAAACCGATTTTTGCAGATTGCGATCCACAAACAGCATTAATTGATTTAGAGTCAGCAGCCCGAGTGGTTACCCCTAACACCAAAGCCATTATCCCCGTACATCTCTACGGTCAGATGGTATCGCCAAAGCAGTTATTAGACTTTGCTGACGCACATAAACTCCTCATCTTTGAAGATGCGGCGCAAGCACATTTAGCAACAAGAGAAGGATATCGAGCAGGCTCTGTGGGGATAGCAGCAGCTTTTAGTTTCTATCCAAGCAAAAATTTAGGAGCATTTGGAGACGGAGGAATGCTCTTAACAAAAGATCCAGACATAGCACAAAAAATGGTTCGCTTGCGGAATTATGGTGCAGCGCAAAAATACATTCACATTGAACCAGGTACAAATAGCCGCTTGGACACGATGCAAGCTGCTGTGCTGCTTCAAAAGCTTCCACATTTACCGGAATGGAACCGCCAGCGTTGGAATGCAGCACAGCAGTACGACGCCGAACTAGCACATCTCGCATCAAGTGGCATTATTCCCATACAAAATGAAAGTGGAGAAGGACACATTTATCACCTTTACGTTATCAAAGTTGATAGTTCTTGTCCCGTGAAACGGCAACAAATTCAAGAAAAATTAGCTGCAGCAGGAATTCAGACGGGAATTCATTACCCAATTCCCTGCCATCTTCAACCAGCCTTTACCTATCTAGGTTATGAACTTGGGGATTTCCCTAAAGCCGAAATGCTATCAGAGCAAATATTATCTTTACCCATGTATCCTGGTTTAAGTAGCACTCAAGTTAAAGAAGTTGTGTCAGAAATTGGTTGCATCTGCTAATGGTGAGACCAGCCCTGCAGGCGGGTTTCCCGCCGTAGGGGACTGGTGAACCCGAAGGGCTAATGGCTAATGGCTAATGGCTAATGGCTAATGGCTAATAGCTAATGGCTAATGGCTAATGGCTAATGGCTAGTGGCTAATGGCTAATGGCTAATGGCTAATAGCTAATGGCTAATGGCTGATGGCTGATGGTGTATTAATCATAAGCCACGAGCAAATATCAATAGCTAGAGAGAAAAATGCAAATTCATCGTCAGCTAAAAAAAACAAATTCCTCACAATTGATAATCCTAGCAATACTGGCTATTCTAGTATTGCTTTACGCTCCGGTTTTACTGCAGTGGTGGGAAGGTTGGATCAGAAAAAATATTAGTACGGAACACGAGTATTTTAGCCATGGTATTATTGGGATTCCATTTGCTGCTTACTTAGCTTGGAAAAATCGCTCGAGATGGCAAAGGCTTCCCAATATGTCCCATCCCGTAGGAGCTTTTTTACTGATAGTAGGGGCAATTTTTTATCTGAGCGGTGTTAGTGAATGGGTGAACATATCATTCCCTGCAATCCTAGCAGGAATATGCTTGTGGTTAAAAGGAGTTCCCGGCTTTAAACTACAAGGATTTCCTTTGTTGCTAGTGTTTTTAGCAACACCAACAGCACTACCTTATCTTGTTGCTCCTTATACTTTACCGCTCCAAAGTTTTATCGCTGGTACTGCAGGTTTTATATTGAGTCAGTTTGGCTTACCAGTTACTGTCGATGGTATCAATATATATACAAATGGAAGAATTGTGGAGGTTGCGCCCTATTGTGCGGGATTAAAAATGTTGTTTACGACTCTTTATGTGGGCTTAATGCTACTTTACTGGACTGGTGCTTTATCTTCCCGCCGTACAACAGTTTGGTTTTTGTCTACAGCCGTTGTCATTAGTGTCAGCGCTAATATTATTCGCAATACGTTACTGACTTTCTTTCACGGTACGGGACAAGAGGGTGCTTTCCAATGGTTACATGACAGTTGGGGTGGAGACCTTTACTCTGCTTTGATGTTACTAGCATTAGTACCCACTTTAAATTGGCTCGACGAGCGTTTTCATGAAGTTCCAAAAGAGAAAGGGCTGGAAACTGGAGTATCTGAGTAAACTGAGTGCTCTCCAACCTCCCAATCCCCATTCCCTCATACCTAAATCCTGTAATATTACTAGAGCCAATGCCCAATTGAAGACTTAAAATTTTACCAAGTTCTGTGAATTTTACCCGATGACTTCCTTTTCCAAATTCATTAAGGAAAAACAGTTTTCCCAAGTAGTGGTGCTGTTACTGCTGCTCGTACTGTTGGCTCTAGGAGCTATTCCTGGTTATCTAAAAGGACGCTGGGAGTGGAACGAACCACCAAGAATCGTGACTCTCAAAGAATTGAAGGAGATACGCAAAACAGGAATATCTATTCCTGGCTGGAAAACTGTAGAACAACGGGAGCAAGAAATTGGCTCAAACAAGTGGTCTTACCAACTCATTGAAAAAGAAGGTCAGCAGACTAAAGCAATTGTGTTATTGCTACCACAAAACGGACCTAGAAATCAACCTCAAGTAGAATGGACAGAAATTGACAGTCTGTGGCAGTGGCAAACTGCTCAAAATCGTGCTGCTGAATTTACTGTCACATCACCTCAAGCATCGGCTTCTGCAAATACCGAAATTAAGGTACAAGCAAACTTTTTCCGTGCAACAGCAAACAAACAAAGTTTTGCGGTTTTGCAATGGTATGCTTGGCCTACTGGTGGCAGTGCATCACAGATATCTTGGTTTTTAGCTGATTTGTCAGCACAATGGCACAAGCATCGCGCTCAGTGGGTAGCAGTTTGTATTCTCCTTCCGATGGAACCTTTGGGACAAGTAGAAAAGACTTGGAATGAGGTGAAGTCAATCGGTCAATCAATCCAGGGTGTTTTAATGTCAGGACCTTTGAATGATTCAAAAGTCAAAAGTTTAAAGTCGAAATAAGATTTTGTACGATATTTTTATTTAGAAAGGGTGCTGTGTCTTGTATAGAAGTAAAATAAAAATTCGTCAGCGCTCACACTAATTTGTACAGTTCCTGGTTATTTTATGCGTATATTTAGCGCCCTATCTTTCATAGGTCTTCATGTTGGCGTCTATTTAATAGCAGCAACTGTTCAACCTGTTGCTGCTCAGAATATCCCAACTCAAGAGTTACCACCAGGATCGTCTACTACGCCTCCAAGGAATATTTTAGAAGAACCAAGACAAATTGAACCTCCTACACCTCCCTCTGGTCCTGAGGTCGATCCATCTCTAAGCGATGGCGTATCACCTCAATTTACCCGCTACCTCTTAGGACCGGGGGATGGTGTCAACGTTTTAATTCAGCGCCCTTCTGGTAAGTACCGCTTGGGACCGGGAGATGGTATCGCTGTTTCAGTTCAACGCTTTCCGGATCTGAGCTTTCAAGCTATCATCAACCCTGAAGGAAACATTGTAGTCCCTTTATTAGGAACAGTTTCACTCAGAGGCTTGACCTTGGAACAAGCTCAAGAAAAAATTCGTGTTGGCTTAAATCGATTTGTTGTCGATCCTATTGTGGCATTAGCTCTGACGATACAACGTCCGGAGTTAAGCTTTACGGCTCAACTAAACCCAGAAGGCAATATTATCGTGCCACAAGTGGGAACAATATCTTTGCAAGGTTTAACTTTGGATGAAGCCCAAGAAAAAATTCGTCTGAGTTCAAGCCGCATCTATGTCGATCCAGTTGTGTCAGTATCCCTAGCCGCACAGCGTCCGGTTCAAATTACCATTAGTGGAGAAGTGACACGACCGGGAATTTATTCTATTGCTTCCGGGCTTCCTCGTGTTGGGGATGCTTTAATCTTAGCTGGAGGTTCTTCGATGACGGCAGACCTGCGACAAGTACAAATACGCAGGCGCTTGGTTGATGGTTCTGTCGCTACACAAAATGTTGACCTATACACTCCCTTGCAAAATGGAGGTTCGGTACCAAATTTACGCTTGCAAGATGGCGATGCTATTGTGATTCCCCGTCGGGAAATTGCTGCAGACGATGGTTACGATCGCAACTTGGTGTCTCGTTCAACTTTAGCAGTACAGCAAATAAGAGTCAGGGTATTAAATTATGCCTCAGGAGGGATCGTCACAATACCACTACCGAATGGGAGTAATTTTTTAGACGCCTTAGCAGGGGTGAATCTTGATACTGCTAACCTCAGAGGGATCAAACTGTTTCGTTTCGATCCGGAACGCGGTAGAGCTATTGCTCAAACCCTCAATGCCAGAAAAGCACTTTCAGGCGACTCATCTCAGAATGTACCACTTCAAGATAACGATGTCATCGTAATAGGTCGGAACTTGATAGGTAAAATTACAAATGCTATCAGTCTGATTACCCGTCCTTTCATCAGTATCAATGCTTTCCTCGACTTCTTTAACGACTTTGGTCGTGATTAAGTGTTTGGCATAACATAGTAGGGTGAGGAGCTAACAGTGACCGGAGATCGGACCTCACATCTAAAATTTCAAGCTCGACCTGTTTTTCTTAAATGTTGCTATGACTCCACCGATTGTTAAACGCTACCTCATCGCCTTTGATAAATATAAATGGATTGGTATTGCCAGTTTTGGTTTGGTTGTAGTGGGTTCAACGGTGGTGGCTTTGCAACCAGAACCAGCACCTACCTATATGGCAAATGGTGCGTTGACCTACGCTCGTCCGCCAGTTTCTTTTTCGACAACTGGTACTGAAATTAACCTGCAAGGGCAAGAACTCAGTGAGGAAATTTTACTGTCAGATCAGATCGTTGAATCTGTCGCTACAAAATTAAACATTAGTCCCAAGAAAATCGCGACAAGTGTTAGCCTCAAACTACCTGAAAGAGCAAAGGAAGCAGCAGATGCACAACAACCAACGACAATTGAATTGAGATACAGAGATAGCGATCGCCAGCGAGCAAGGGACACCTTAGCAGAATTGATGGAGGCAATGATCCGTTTAAGCGGTGAGATCAATACAAGGCGATTAAACGCAATTATTACAAAAGTTAACGAACGCATACCAGCAGCGAAAAGGGATTTACAAGTTGCAGAGCGCAAACTAGAACTTTACGATCGCAGAGAAAGACCGGCAATATTAGCAGCAGAAAATGGCAGTTTGCTCAACGCCATTACTAGCAGTCAAATTCAACAGAGGCAAATTCAACTTACACTTTCAGGAATTGAGGCTCAAATTCGGAGCATTCAAGAAAAATTGGGTTTGAATGTCAACCAAGCTTACGTCTCTTCTGCTCTGAGTGCAGACCCGATTATTGCCAACTTGCGAACGCAAATCTATCAAACGGAATCTCAAATAGAAGTTTACAGGAAAGATCTCCGACCCGACCACCCAACCATGATTCAGCTGCAGCGTCAGAAAGAAGCTTACGAAAACCTATTACGCCAACGTGGTGGAGAGGTGATCGGGGGTCCTGATGGCGCAGCACCTTTACAAGGAACGGTATCCATTCGTTCTCGAAGCAACCTAGACCCTGCAAGGCAAAACCTGGCAAATCAAATGGTGGCTTTGCAAACTCAACGGGAAACGCTGCGACAGCAATTAATAGATTTGGGAAAGGATGAGACACGACTGCGGCGAGAGTATGCTTTGATACCAAACAAGCAATTGGAGCGATCGCGCTTAGAACAGGAAGTCGGACTGAAAAAAGCCGTGTACGACCAAATGCAGGTGAAGTTGACCGACGCCAAAACAGCAGAAGCGGAAACGGTGAGTAGCCTGGGTATAGCCAGACCAGCTGTAGCACTTCCTGTAGTGACGCCACCTAAGAATCCAGCCATTACCTTAGGTGTGGGTAGTTTACTGGGACTAGTCGTTGGTGGTGGCGTGATATTTTTGCTAGGAGCACTCGAAGGAACTTTCAAAACCAAGGAAGATATCCGCGATACCCTCAAACAACGCGAAGTTCCCCTCTTGGGCGAATTGCCTTTGATGCCAGTTGCCGATCTACCCCCCGGAGCATTGCCAGTTGTCTTATCTCCAGAATCTCCCTACCTGGAATTTTATGAGAAGTTCCGCAGCAATCTGCGCCGGATTGGTGGTAGAACCTTAAAGGTCGTGTTAATCGCAAGCACCACTAGCAGTGAAGGTAAGACTGCGAGCGCTTATAACCTTGGAGTCGCCTCCGCCCTAGCTGGAAAACGCACTTTGATTGTTGAAACTGATTTGCGATCGCCCTCTCGTGCATCATCCTTGAAGGTCAGCCCCGACCCCGACGCCATTGTCGATCCATTACGCTACTACACTAGTTTAAGCGAATGTATCCGCCTAGTACCTGATATAGAAAATTTATACATCTTGCCCAGTCCCGGTCCCGTGCGTCAAGCTGCTGCTGTTCTCGAATCCAGCGAATTTAAGCGGTTAATGGAAGACGTGCGCGAACGCTTTGATTTTGTTATATTAGACACCCATTCTATGAGCTTATCGAACGATGCTCTGTTAATTCAACCTTATAGTGATGGCATAGTACTCGTAGCACGACCCAATTATACACAGGAAAATATGCTAACTGAAGCTATTGACCAATTAACAGAATCAGAGCTACCACTGTTGGGAACAATTGTCAATGGGGCAGACATCGTTGTCAACGTACCTCCTCCTGCTCTACAACAACCACCAAACACTCCCCCTGAAGAAGAACTTTCAGTCGGAGCAAGAAGATAAATCCCGTTTTCCTCTCGAGTTGGTGGCGGTAAGTTAATCTTAATCTTCAAGTTTAATGACTTCTACCTACTGAGTTCCCAGACTGAGCCAGGGAATAAAGTCTGCGAGGCTGAGCCTCGCGAGACAGATAGTTACCGGAACTAGAGGAGTCCTCCACCTCAACGGTTTTCCCTGGCTGAGCCTAAGAAAAAGGTGAGGGGGGAGTGAGTGTAAGGTCTGTCGAACTTACGTTGGATGAAGTGGATAAAAGTCAATCGGTAAAAAAGTAAAAATAATTAACAATAATATTAATTATTACTGACCAATTATTTTTCTTTAAATCTTAGGTTAAAAAGGTTATAAGAAAACACGGTTGGTGTGGAAAGAATTAGGGGCTTATACAATAGCCCTCCTTAAAAAGGGGGGTTCGGAGATTTACAACATATGAAATCTTCAAAATATCATTGAGGTTGCATAAGTTCTAAGAGGAAAGGATAAAGTATAAAAGATGAAGTATCGCGATCGTATAAATACGGCTTTAAGAAATAAAAGGGCTTCACACTTAATATTTTCCTAGAGAAATTCAGGGTCTGCATTTATTCAAGAGAGAAATACTCGCTTATAGATTAGGCGAGGACAAAAGTAACTATGCAAAGAAATCTAAAACCAGCTAAAATCCTGACAAATAACAAATGAACACAACAATTAAGACTGGGGGCACAACTAATATTTTTGAAAACCGCCGTTCTCTGGCTGCAAAAATCACAAGTACAGAGATAGATTTTCAATCTTTAGAATCTGTGATACACAACCTTGAAGAAAATCGCCAGCAGTGGTTAACATCGTCTCATGTTTCAAAGACCGTTCAAACTTTGCCAGATAACAACTTAGCAGAACTACAGCAAAGTATTAGGCATGAATTAGAAAAACTGCATAAAATTAAAGAACTTTATTGTCGAGAAACAATAAAAATAGGCGTTATCGGACGACCAAAACAAGGAAAAAGTCGATTATTACAAAGTTTAACAGGGTTAACAAGTGCTGAAATTCCAGATGGATACAGACAGCATTGTACGGGAGTTTATTGTAGTATCCACAACAACTTTTTGGAGGAAACTTATGCAGAAGTATATTTTTACTCCGAAAATTCGTTTCTTACAGAAGTTATTTATCCCTACTATGAAAAGTTGTCTTTAGGGCTCAAGCCCAAGACAATAGATGAATTTGCAGCCAAAACTCTACCTTTATTACCAAGCGTTTTTTCCTCAGAAGTAGACCAGGAAACTATGTATTTGCGCTTGGTAAGGTATCACATCAATGTAGAAAAGTACCGTCATCTCCTCGGACAACCTTCTCCCCGTCGCATTTCTAAAAATGAGATTCCAGAATATATCGCACAAGAAACAGCTTACGGACAGCAAAGCTTGTTTAACTACTTAGCTGTTAGAGAAGCAAAAATTTATTGTAAATTTCCCAACACTGATGTTGGAAAATTTGTCTTTGTGGATCTGCCCGGTCTTGGGAATACTGGTATTTGCAACGAGCATTCTCTTATCAAAAAATTAGTACAAGAAGTTGATGCTATTTTGTTTGTACGAATGCCAAAGTCAATGGGAGATATCTGGAAAGAGGTAGATATTAGTTTATATGAAAAAACACTTGCTGCAATAGCTGACTTACCATCTCATGTATGGTCTCTTATGGTAATCAATCGTACAGAAGCTCATTCACCCTATCGAGATAACTTAAAAACTTGTCAAGATTTAGTATTAGAAATTACCAATAAAAGTAGAAATATTTCTGAATACATAATAGCTAACTGTGCAAACAGCCAAGAAAGTTACAAACTTTTAGAACGTTCCCTAAATTCCATAGAGGAAAAAAATCTTGAATTAGGTTACAAAGACATCTTGTTGAGCCAGCAAAAATTAGCTATAGTGCAAAGCAAAGTTAATGCTGAGTTAGATAAAGTGGTAAAAGCTCTAGATTTAGCAACTCAAGATGCCCCGGAATCTGCATTATTTGAGATACAGTTCAAAGAAGTTGTAAGGGATTTGACCAATGGTCTTGAGAAGCTGCTTCAAGAACTGCGAAAAAACCGAGAGTCCATTGATTTGGAATTCAAAAAGCAAATTGAAACGGCTTTACAAGCGTATCGAAATGATACGGGAATTCCTTCAATTCAAGAAATAGAACACCTGTATAGTCTTGAAAAAAACTATCATGTGGTTTATGAGAAGTATTTACACGAGATTCGCGCTCGTTTATTACAACATCTTTTATTATTAGATGAAGGGTTAAAGCGATCGCTCAACAAAGTCAAATCACAAGTAGCAAAAGTACTTATTGACAAGGGACGTTTGGGGAGCTTGACACAAGAACGAGGAACTGAATTTCTTCATGCCGTTGCCACTCAAATACCACCCGAACTGATTCCTGGGGTACCAAGCCAGCTAAAATACGGATTTAAAACACTTGCTGAATATCAGCTTTCTTATCGAGGATTCATACAGCATCGCCTCCGTAAGTCCCTTGATGGGTTGACTCCGAATGAACCAGCAACACTCAAGCTCACAAAATCGACTTCCGCCGAACAAGTCCTCTTAAATCTCAAGATTGCTTGTGCTGAAACTCTCAGTAAATGTGAGAGTACTTTGAAGCAGTTGCTCAGCGAACCAAATCAAGCCGCTTATGCAATTGTAGAAGAGTTTTTTGACACCATCCTTCGCAGGACAAATATAGAACGTGAGTGGCGCATCTTTTTACAAGAAGACAGAGAACAAAGCCAACAAGAAATTCTCCAGGAAAGCGATCGTCTTTTGACATCACGCGATGTACTTGATTTAGCTCAACCCACAGCAGTTACAAATTAAATAAAGCAGCACCAGAAATGGTTATTGGTCTGTAGTTGAGATGCGCGTGCTTCTCAACTACAACGTCTTTTAGCCCAGCAATTAAACTTCTTTTTTAAAGATTTTATATTAAAACTTTCTCGCTGGCTTCTTCAAAGAAAAAATGACGAACTTAGGCGCATATTACTTGAAGAAATAGGATATTACCAATCTTCAGACAAAGTTTAATCTTTATTAACGTGCGCTCGTGTAAAAACTTCAATCGCATTAAAATGCCGAAAGCCCGATCTATAGTGACCGGGCTTGTAATAATGATAGTTGGGCTAAATGCCCTCGGCTAATTATAGGCTTAGACATAAGTGATTACTCTGATAATATCTACCACTGCCCATTCGGTAGTTCCGGAAAATTCTCTATCCAAAGTAGTAATTTCCGCAAGGAAGCCTAAAGCTGGGCAAAAAGCCCTTCCCAGTCGATCGCAGAAGGTCTCGATCCTTTGTTAATGATTTCAAACGCTTTCCCTTCAGCGTGAGGGTTTTGAATGCACTCCACACAGGCTGCAGCAACATCAATACGGCTGGTTTGCCCTGTTAATGTGTCTCCCGTTCCCAAAACAACACCATATTTGCCTGCTGTTGTTGCTTTTAACAGAGTATTGAGGTCATAAGAAGTATATGGTCCGTCGATCAAACGTCCGGGACGGATTATAGTATAGGGCAATCCAGAATTGATAATAGCTTCTTCACCTTGAAGCTTGGCATCCAATACACCAAAAGCATTGAGGACGCTGTAAGGAAATTGAGATTTGTGGAGAACCCCACAGGAAGACACGAAGACAAAACGTTTCAAATTGCGGGGTGCTGCTGCTACTAAATGGCTGACCCCTCGTGCATCTACTTGTAAGGGGCTATTTCTTGCCCTTGTTTCGCGATCGCTACTGTTAAGCAATAGCTGAGCCCACTCAATTAAGTTAGGTTTCGGCTCAAAATCCCATCTTTCCGAAGGAAAGGCAGTTGTTCCAGTACAGCAGATGATATAGGCAACATCCCGTACTGCTGTGGGGAGAGTACTTGGATCGCGTATGTCACCAATGGCAATGTCTACTTTGCGCTCAAACATTTTCTCCGCTTTTGTAGAATTGCGTGTCAAAACGCGAACTTTCAAGCCTTTCTCTAATAATTTGCCTACTGTTAACTGACCTACCCCACCCGTAGCGCCAGCAACCAGTACTAAATCTTCTGTCACGTTAAAAGAATTTTTAACTACATATAATATAGAGTCTATCGCAAATAACAATACCTTTGCCAATTCCTGAAAACTCTTGCAGACTGGAAGTCTGTGGCTGCACAAACGAAGCCCACCTACGTGGGCTAGAATCCTTATAGCCCTTGCCTGGTATTCCCTTTTGCCTCCTGCCTCCTGCCCTCTGCCTTTCTCGATAAAACAACTGATATACACAAGCTTTTACATGAACGCAACAAATCGGGCTGAAAAAATTGTCAGCATTATTGAAAAACGACGTCCCCTAGCCCAAAAAATTGAACGGGTGGAGGCTAATTTAAAATCTCTCGCCTCTGCACTTCGTTCTCTTGAAAACCATCGCAATGAATTGCTAGCACGAGTGGAAGACGCAAATGCGATCGGGCGTTTGAAAGAAATTGATTTGGGGAGGCTGCAACTCAGCATCACTATTGAATTAGAAGTCTTAAACAAGCTAAAAGTGCGTTTTTGCCGAGACACTCTCAACATAGGAGTTGTGGGACGAGCCAGACAAGGAAAAAGTCGCCTGCTACAAAGCTTAACAGGGCTGACGGCTGCTGAAATTCCCGATGGAGACAGGCAGCATTGTACGGGTGTCCGCAGCATCATTCATCATAATCCCAATGTAGAAACTTATGGTGAAGTCTGGTTTCACTCCGAGCGATCGTTTTTAGATGAGGTTATTGCTCCCTATTACGAAAAGCTATACTTGGGTGCAAAACCGATCGCAATTGCTGAATTTGCCGCTCATCCTCTACCTCCACTCCCTCACAATCTTCCCGGATATGCGGAACCGGGGGCGATGTACGAACATTTGAGCCGATACCATACCCATTTCGATAAGTACCGCCATCTTTTACAAGAACCTTCACCCCGCCTCATTTCTCGTAACGAAATTCGCGAGTATGTCGCTCAAGATACCCCTGATGGTCAAAGAGTTTTTTTCAACTATTTAGCAGTGCGGGAAGTAAAAATTGTTTGTCAGTTTCCTAACAAAGATGTCGGACAAATTGCCTTGGTCGATATGCCTGGATTGGGAGATACAGGTGTTGGGGATGAAGAACGACTGATGAAAACTTTGGGACAAGAAGTTGATGGTATCCTCTTTGTGCGAATGCCAAAGTCATCTGGTGACTACTGGGCCGATGTCGATGTGCGTTTGTACGATACAGCACGGGCTTCCCTCGTAGATTTACCTGTTGAGTTATGGTCTTTCATGATTCTCAATCGGACAACTGCTGAGTCAAAAAATGGGGATAATTACAACAACTGTCAGGATTTAGCAGATACATTAATGGAAAAACATCTGCAGGTGGTTCGTTGTTTGACTGCTAACTGTGCCAATATAGATGCAGCAAGTGAAGTGTTGGATGAAATACTCAATTATTTAGCCGATAAGATTACTTCATTAGATGAGCAATACGCCTCTTCCTCCCAAAACAGGTTAATGCAACTCCAAAATGGGGCGATCGCAGAATTAGAAAAAGCTCGCAAAGCTCTGGGTGAAGCAGTACAACAAGACAATTGGTTCCCCTTGTTCTTACAGCTTTTTGACGGTGTGTGGAACGATGTAACCAGTGGTTTGGAAAAACTGCTGAGACATCTCAAACAACAAAGAAACTCTCAAGACATTCATTTTAAACAGCAAGTAGAAGCAGCTGTTGAAGCTTGTCGTACAGACACTGCTATCCCTAGTTTAGAAGAGATTGAGAAAAGACGCGATCGCGTTGGTGGCTATCCCAACGCCTACTACGAATACTTAAACGAACTTCGCGCCTACCTGTCACAACATTTCTTAGCCCTAGATAGCGGATTGAAGCAATTGCTTTTTAAAGTTAAATCTCAAGTAGCAGAAGTTTTGATAGAGCGGGGACGATTGGGGGGACTGACAGAAACCAGAGGTTATGAATTTTTGAATGAAATCGCCAAAGAGTTACCCGAATCTTTACCAAAATTAAAGTTAGGATTTGAAATCCTTGCAGAATTTGATATTTCCTATCGTGGGCTCATCCAGCACCGCATCCGCAAACATTTAGATGGTTTGACACCAGACGAAACCTCACTGCAATTGTCAAAATCTCCCTCTGCAAAAGAAATCTTCACCAACCTGAAAACCTTGCATGCAGAAGCTTTATACAATTGTGAAACAGCTTTAGAAGATCTGTTATGCGAACCCAGCCTAGCAGCATTTGCCATAGTAGAAGAGTTTGTCGATCGCGTACTGCGTGCTGAGGGAGCAAAGACAGAATGGCGCATTTTTTTAGAAGAAATCAGAGCCATTGTTTGGCATGATGAATTTGAACAGCTTGGCGATCGCACTCGATTGCGCCGGGAGTGGCTTCACTCAGTAGACAAGGCGATGATAGCCCATCATATTTTGTAAGAAATCAGATACTCGACTTTTTTGAGAAGTTAGGTATCTTAATAGATTTTTTGCAATTTTTGCAATCACAATGTCAGGAAATATCAATGGACGAACTGAAAATCACAATGTTGGGACCGAGTGGCGTAGGTAAAACCACTCTTTTAACTGCTCTCTACGAACAATTTGAAAATACGATTGGTAAAACAGATTTACAACTAACACCTGACGAAGAAAGTTCGGCAATTTTGCAAGAACGTTTAATGGAACTCAAAAGTCTGCTGAATGATTTTGAACCAAGAGGAGGAGTCAGAGGAACAGAAGGAGAACCCGAACATCTTCGGTCTTTTGTGTTTGGTTTGGGAAAAAAAGGTAAAAAGCCCTCCTTAGAACTTCACTTTCAGGATTATCCAGGAGGTTACCATGCTGCCAAAGCCACTCCTGAAAAAAAGCAATTTGTTAAGAAAATGCTGACAGAATGTGTTGCCGTATTAATTGCTATAGATGCACCTGCTTTAATGGAACAAAAAGGAAAGTGGCACGAGCAAATTAATAGAGTGCAACAAATGACTGACTTATTTAAAATAGCTTATCAAGATTTAGAATCACCAAGATTGGTTATTTTTGCACCTGTAAAATGTGAGAAGTATTTAAAAGATGAAAAAACGGCGCAAGAGCTATTAATACGTATTAAAGAAGGATATGCAAAATTAATAGATTTGTTTAATGCATCAGCATTACTAACCAAAGTAGCAGTTGTTGTCACCCCCGTACAAACCGTGGGAAGCGTCGTTTTTTCGAGAGTAGAGATAGAGAGTAACATACCTCATTTTCTCTTTCGGAAAACCAGTCATGATGCAGCCTATAGCCCAACCGATAGCGAGCAACCTTTGCGGTATCTCTTGAGATTTTTATTAAAACTTCATTTAGATACTCGGAATTGGGGTTTGTTTAATTTTCTTCGCGATTTATTGGGCAGAGATTATTACCTGAAAGAAGCAATTCGTCAGTTTGCCAGTGAATGTAAAACTAACAATGGATTTGCCATTTTACAAGGAGAAGATTTATTAAAAGTTTAACGAACCAAACTAAAATCTAAAATGGTATAACTTATGAAGATTTACGTACAAAGTCGCGGTTTTTCACAAGACTATGATTACTGCTGGTTGCCAGAAGTACCACCTATTTTGAGACAATACCGAATTAGCGATGTTATTCAGAGTGAATCACCCTCTGTTGTTTTAGGGCGCTATGACAATAAATTGCTATTACTAGTGACCGGTCTTGAGGCTAGTGAAAGGGTAGATTTTCAGGGAAGGAGAATTCGTAATTCTGTAGCATGGGTTGGTGAAGATAGTGAAGCCAACGAGCAAAAGTTACGTGCGATCGCAGCTTATTCCTTACGCGGATTGTTGGATACCGACGTTGACAAAGCCGTACAATTTGGCGGTGAGTTTGGTTTTGAAGTTGCTTTTGATACCATCAGCCACTTAAAGATCGATGAAGTCAGGCATTTTGATGCCAAATTGGAAAGTAAAATTGGCAGAAATTCCGAGTATTTACGGAACGATATAGCTTATGAGATAGAAGAAAGGCGTTTGCCAAAAGGTAACGGCTTCAATAACATTCCCCTTGTGGTCGTTACTGGTATCAAATCGGCAAATGCTTTAAAACAAGCAAATGTTTGGCGTGGGTTATCTAATTTAGTACAGGGGGAGGGATGGCTTGAACCTTATAAAAAAAGTTACCCGTCAGAGCCAGCGCTTGCAAGCAGCAACCAAACGCCTCAAAAGAACAATTCGTTAGTTTTTACGCTCTTGTTAATAGCTGTCATTCCAGTTGCTATGATTCTATTTCTGTTTATCCGTTAGTGAATTCATCAAACTGCAAATAAGATAGAAAGTGTGGTTGTCTGTAACGTATGTAACGGTTTGGAGAATTGGCGATGAGTCAAGCGCTAAGGACAGGGGCAGATATGTCTTCACTTGTCTCTGAAGACTACAAATACTGGTATCAGCAGGGTAAGCAGCTCGACAAACAAGAACGTTATGAAGAAGCGATCGTGTATTACGATAAAGCTCTGGCAGCTAGCCCGGATAACTACTGGGTTTGGTATGACAGAGGCAGCGCTTTACGGGAATTAGGTCAGTACGTGGCGGCTATTGTCAGTTACGATCGAGCACTATCTATTCGTTCTGATGATTACTGGGGATGGTATAACCGGGGCTGTATTGCACTGGAGGATTTGGAATGGTTTGAGGATGCGATCGCAAATTTTGATAAGGCACTTGAAATCCGTCCCCGTGACTTCTGGGCATGGTTTCGTCGAGCCGAAGCCCTACGACATTTAGATCGCTTTGAAGAAGCAGTTTTCAATTACGAGAAAGCTTTGTCGAGACGTTCCAACGATTACTGGTCATGGTTGCGACGGGGGGATGCTTTGAGACATTTAAGTCGCTACGAAGAAGCACTTAAAAGTTATGATGAAGCACAATATTTTCGCCCTGATGAATTTTGGGTTTATTACAAGCAAGGAGATACTCTTAGATATCTAGGTAGGTATAAAGAAGCGCTTGAGAAATATCAAAAAGCAACAGAATTCAACTCAGATGATGAGTACTCCTTCTACAACACGGCTTGTTGTGCAGCCCGAGTAGGCAACGAAGCGTTAGCAATTGAAAGCCTAGAAACAGCTTTAAAAATCAATCCAAATTTTCAATTGTTTGTTAAAACTGACCCTGACTTGGAACTGCTCCAAGATAACAGACAGGTAGAAGATTTGCTAAGCAAAATAGCTGAGTGGAATACTTAACATTTTCCCCAGCATATCAACACTACTTGAGTTTTATGTAAAAATTATTTCATCCCCTGGATAAATCACAGGGGTTTTCACCCTCCCATTATGTTCTGATAGTTTAGTTTTTTTAAGTTGTTCTATTTACATTTGATAGCAATGCTCCAAACGGTTTAAATTTATCTGGATATTGGCTGGATACAATAGATTCGATGGCTCGTGTTAAAGTTACTGCATCATTAAACTCTTTAGATTCCTGTAGAGCCTCATAGAGTGAGTTGATCTCTTGTGGCAATGGGTTTGTAAAGACACGCAGTTCGGTAATATCTAATCTTCGGTTGAACTCATTTACAGTATGCCGCCATTGGTGTAAGAGCGAAAATAATTCTCTATCCTTACGCTCTGCAAAGACACCAGATGCGAGCGCTGTTTCAGTAACTGACACAATTAATCGCGGAAAAACTACCGGTCGTCCGGGCTTGTGTGAGTTTGAGTTAAATCGGTTATCAGATAGAATTGCCTCATTCGATCTGCACTCATTGAGTAAAGCACGCATAAACTCTACCCTCTTTTCGTAAGCTGTTGCCCATCGTTCGGCAAAAATTCCTGTGATTGTTGCTAATAATCCAAGAGCTGTTAGTAGTGGCTCAAAATTTTTTTCCCTAGTCCACCAGATCGTGGCTAGAATAAATCCAAGAAGTAAAGGGAAAAATGTAATCAAGGTTACTAATATTTTCATACTTGTATCATCTGCTATTTATACATATGCTCTTTTGAGAAATTTTTACCGCTTAGACCATATATCACTTGCTATTGGAGAACTGTTGTTGATTCTTGAAGAGTCAGGAGAAAGTAACATTAAAGCCATGCCAAATCCGTTTTTTAAACGAGGTTCTAAGGGTGTATGTAAGCTATCAACCACTATAAAGTTACTGTCTGATATACATTTATTAATGCCAGTTGAAGTATATTTACGAGTCAAAAGCAAACGAATCGTATCTCGAGCTTCAAAATTTATAACTGAGCGATCTGGCAGCATCACATCAATTTTATTTCCAGTTAAGTTGCGATACAGTATTTTTATCAGAATAGCTCTATCTGCCTCTATATAACCATCAAAGGAGACACTGTTTAGGTCAATATGTAAATCGGTATTTTGAAGTAATGCACTAGTGACAAATTCTCTAAAAGACTTAGCGCTCTCGTACTCTTTAGTTGCCTTTTGAGCAGCTTCTTCATTTAATTCTTCAGTTGTCGCTACTTCTATAAGAAATCTATCATCAGGTCGCATGATTTGAGAAAGAGTTTGTAGAAGCTCTGTATCTCGTTGAAAGTTTGCTAATGTATTGCCAAGTAATGAAAATATAATAGGAGTATCTTTTAGAATATCATCAAAGAGTTTCCGCAATTCACTGACATTTCTTTCAATTGAAAAGTCGATTTGAATGGGGAACACATGGTTTCCTTTTAATTTTGTTTCTTGGATTGCTTGTTGAACGCCCAGTCTCAACATTTCCGAACTCATATCAACGGGAAAGTAAATTAGGTCGGGGTTGGAATTAAGTAATAAACTTAAAATGCTTTTATCTTTTTCTCCCGTACCAACGCCCAAACTAACGTAATGATATTTCCGATCTCCTATTCTATTGGCATAGAGTTGAGACCATCGATATCTAAATGACTCTATACTCTCTTTCATGACAAGGTAAAATCTATCATGGCAAGCGTTATTCCAAGCTATTGTTGGACCTATCCCCCAGTACGAAAAACCAGATAAAATTTCTTTACCATCACCTGTTTCAGAAAATTCTCCTCTCAATTCCTGTGTCAGTTCTGCAAGCTTCTTTGACTGATCTTCTCCTATAAAACACAGAGTCCATCCCAAGCCCGGTTCATTGATGGAATTTTCTAATAGCTTCATGAAATTTAAAGATTCCATATTAAGCCTCAAATAGTCAACAATATGTACTTCGGTAATATACATTTTTATACTACCGTTATTACGATAAATCTTGTTGTTTGTTCAAACGGTACTTAATCTTTTCAGGTTTTGACTTTATCGTACTGAGTACTACACAAGTTTTGCCTTTTGTTCCTGCCCTGTACGCAGGTGCATCCCCCTGCATCCGGTGTTTGTCACAACAAGGGACAATAACTGTTGAGTTTCTTGCACTAGCAGTATTGTTATCGTACCCAGACCACATCAGAAAGAGGGAGGAAAGTAGCGGAAGCATGAGACAATAGGTAACGGCTCTTAGTCCTACTACACAAGGTCTATTCAGCCACTTGAATTAAAGTTTTTTGAATTTTCTCGGCTTTTCTAGCAATCCTTAATGGTTTAGAAAATAAAGAAACCCAGTATTTCCCAGATATCGGTTTTTTAAAGAACAGTATTTTTTCTCAGATAAAATGGTATTTACATACATATAAACTCTAAGTTTCTTGTAGCAAAAGCGTGTAGATTTTGTGGCAAAGCTATGACAAATTCAACAAGTTTATTCAAAAATCAGTAAACTCCTTGTAAAGCCGTCTATTATCTGACGCCAGTTCTTAAAGAAACGTGTTTTACTAGTGATGACGCTTAGATAAACAGAACCACATCGGAAGTTATGGAGATTTTGATTGTTGAAGATGAATTTGAGATTGCTCAATTGATCCAGCTTTATTTAGAAAAGGAAGGATTTTCTTGCCATCACTGTCGAGATGGAACGAGTGCAATTCAAGCGTTTCAAGAGCAAACACCCGACCTAATTATTTTAGATTTGATGATTCCACATTTGGACGGATTGGAGGTCTGTGCGCGTATTCGACAGCAGCCAATCTCTAAAGATCCCTACATCCTCATGCTGACAGCAAAGGGGGAAGAACACGATCGCGTTATCGGGCTATCGACAGGAGCTGATGACTATGTAGTCAAGCCCTTCAGCCCCAAGGAACTCGTAGCTCGCGTGCGAGCTCTGTTAAGACGGACACTACGTCATGGCAAACAAAGTCAAATTTACCGCAGTCAAAATTTTATAATTAATTTGGAGCAGCGTTTAGCTAGTCGAGTTCTAAATACCAATCAAACATCTCCCTTAGATCTTACAGCTTTGGAATTTGAACTACTTGGAACATTTATGAGTTATCCCGGTCGGGTTTGGAATCGAACTCAATTAATTGATAAACTTTGGGGTAGTGACTTTTATGGGGATGAACGGGTTGTTGATACTCATGTCGCACGACTCAGGAAAAAGATAGAACCCGATCCCGCCAATCCAACCTTTGTCAAAACTGTGATTGGAGTCGGTTATAAATTTGAAGACCCCCTTGTTCAAGACAAATTGTGACTAAACTGAGCTTGCGATATCGATTGCTATTTTCTCATATACTTGTGATGCTAGCTGGACTAAGTTCTTTAGTCATTGTTAGTAAGTTATTCTCATTCCATATTTTTGATTTGCACTTACAACGTCTTGAAGGGCGAGGGTTTGATATTGGTAAAATTCGCTACGAGCTAGTTGAGGAATTTCAAGAAACTTCAATGTGGGGAGCTTGGTGGTTATTTCTTACAAGTGTGACTGTTGCAAGTGGTATGAGTTACGTAATCGCCAAGCACATCCTCAAACCTCTTGTTGAGATGGAAAAAATTACCCACGAGTTAGGACAGGGAGAGCTGACAGCACGCGTACCTGAAACGGAAATTCCCGAGTTAAATCGCCTTGCTATTAGCTTTAATCGAATGGCGTCGCACCTTGAAGGTGTGGAACAGCGTCGTCGAGAACTTGTAGGAGACTTAACTCACGAACTGCGGACACCTCTGACAATCTTAGAAGGTTATTTGGAGGGTTTGGCAGATGGGACAATTGAACCTTCAGCAGAAGTGTTTCAAAGGTTAACTAGAGAAACAACTCGATTGCATCGGTTGGTTAACGATACGCAAGAACTTTCTAAAGCTGAAGCGGGGTATTTACCGATTCATCTTCAAGTTTTTGACATACATCCACTACTGCGCTCTCTCATTCAAAGATTCTCGGATCAGCTTTTAGAAGAAGGTCCAGAGTTGCGTTTGGAGTGTCCCCCCAATCCTCCCCTCGTCTGCGCCGATCCCGAACGAGTAGAACAGATTTTGGTCAACCTACTTGGCAATGCAGTACGCTACACCCTTCAAGGTTCTATTACAGTACGAGTTTGGAGCGAACCTTCCAAGTTATGGATTGCAGTCATCGATACAGGTCATGGCTTGAAAGCAGAAGATTTACCCTTTGTCTTTAATCGATTTTGGCGGTCGGAGCGATCGCGCATACGCCATCCTGCGGGGACTGGAATGGGTTTGGCTATCTCCCAACGTCTTGTTCAATTACAGCAAGGTGAGATTCAGGTAGAAAGCGAACTCAACAAGGGTACTACGTTTCGATTCTCTCTACCATTAGCATAAGACTTTTGTACTAATTTCCCACCAATTTATCTCGCAATTGCTTAATGCGATCGCGTAACTTTGCTGCTTCTTCAAACTCCAGTTTCTTTGCTGCTTCTTTCATTAATTCTTCTAACTGAGTAATGACCTGTGGAATTTCTTCTAACGGTAAATCATTTACGTTTTCTTCGATTGTTTCTAACTCAGTTGCATTCAACCGTCTTGAGACTTCCAAAAAAGATAAAATTGCATTTTTAGATTTTTTAACAATTGGTTTGGGTGTAATCCCGTGCTTTTCGTTGTAAGCGATTTGAATGCTTCGACGCCTCTCAGTTTCCGAAATAGCTTTACTCATGCTGTCGGTCAGATTATCAGCATATAAAATGGCTTGTCCTCGAATGTGACGTGCGGCTCTACCAATAGTTTGAATCAAAGAGCGCTCTGCACGCAAAAATCCTTCTTTGTCAGCATCCAAAATTGCCACAAGGGAAACTTCTGGTAAATCGAGACCTTCCCGCAGCAAGTTCACACCTACTAAGACATCAAAATTCCCATCACGCAAATCCTGCAAAATCTCAATTCGCTGAATTGAATTAATCTCTGAATGCAGATATCTAACTCGAACACCATTGTCTTCTAAATACTCAGTTAAATCTTCTGCCATGCGCTTGGTTAACGTTGTAATCAGCACTCGTTCGCTGCGGTCAATTCTATCTCTAATTTCACCTAACAAATCATCAATTTGTCCTTCTGTGGGACGCACGATGATTTCTGGGTCAATCACTCCCGTTGGTCTAATGATTTGTTCCGCCACATGAGACTCAGAAATCTCTAACTCCCAATCTCCTGGAGTTGCAGACACAAAAATACACTGGTCTACCTTTGTCCAAAATTCGTCCGCTTTCAACGGACGATTATCAGCAGCACTCGGAAGACGAAAGCCATGTTCGATTAACACTCGCTTTCGTGCTTGGTCGCCGTTATACATTCCCCTTATTTGGGGTACGGTGACGTGAGATTCGTCTATGACCAACAGCCAGTCTTTAGGAAAATAATCGATTAAACACTCCGGGGGTGCGCCTGCTTCTCGTCCTGCTAGGTGACGGGAATAGTTTTCTACACCATTGCAGTAACCGACTTCCCGTAACATCTCTAAGTCATAACGAGTACGCTGGTCTATACGTTGCGCTTCCAGTAATTTTCCGGCTTCCTCTAGTTGCGCTTTCTGCTCTTTGAGTTCTGCGGCGATCGCATCGCAAGCCGCGTCTAGCCTTTCTTCTGGGGTGACAAAGTGACGTGCGGGGTAAATATTCACTGCTTCCACACTCTTGAGAATTTCACCCGTAACCGGATCGACATAACGAATCGCGTCAATCTCATCACCAAAAAATTCGACACGAATGATTCGGTCTTCATAAGCCGGACCTATTTCTAAAACATCGCCCCGAACCCGAAAACGTCCGCGACCAATTTCTATATCGTTACGACCGTACTGAACTGATACTAAATCTTTCAGTATTTCCCGTTGGTCAACTTCCATACCCACTTGAAAAGGAATGGCAGCTTTTAAGTATTCTGAAGGCATCCCCAAACCGTAGATGCAGCTAATCGAAGCAACAACTATCACATCCCGACGTTCAAAGAGCGATCGCGTTGCAGAGTGACGCAACATATCAATTTCATCGTTAATTGAAGCTGTTTTTTCTATATAAGTGTCAGTGACGGGAATATAAGCTTCCGGTTGGTAGTAATCGTAATAGCTGATGAAATACTCAACTGCGTTATTGGGAAAGAATTCGCGCAACTCATTACACAGTTGTGCGGCTAGAGTTTTGTTGTGAGCTAGGACTAGGGTGGGCTTCCCCACTTTTTCGATGACAGATGCAACGGTAAAAGTTTTTCCTGTTCCCGTAGCACCTAAAAGAGTTTGATATCTGTTCCCGTCATTGAGACTCGTTACAAGTTGAGTGATAGCTTGTGGTTGATCGCCTGTTGGTTGAAAGGGAGCCTGAAGACAAAACTCTTTCATAAATAAATTTTAGATTGAAAATACCCCATCCTATAGTAGCGAATACAGTACACTTGTACGACAGGAACCGGAGGATATCCGGGAATGGAGAATCAATAATTCTCAGACAGTCGCAATGAAAAAAGTAAAGTACGGTTGACCATCCCCCCTCTTCAATATTGGTAGGTATTCCCCACCTGACTGAGTAGAAAGTTATCTCCCAATTACTTTTTCATCTTGTTAAATAAGTTTACATAAATTAAGAATTTATTTTAGTTATGTGTATCTTTAAAAATATTTGTACTCCTAGCAGGAGTATCAAGGCTACACTCGGAATGTTAAGGAAAAATTTGGAATTTCCCGAGTATTGTAAAATAAGTTAATAATTCCAGGTAACACAAGATAAATCTCTATCCGTCCTGGTCAAGCAGTCAGTTCAAAATATACTTCGCACCAAGCAAAAGGGGGAAACAACTGTGGAAGACAATAATCAAGCGCAGAATGGGAACACAGAGCAAGTTGAAAAGAATGGTGATAAACCAGTGCCATTAGAATCTCCAGGTACATTAGAGGTACGTAACACACTAGCAATTTCTGGTATTCGTCCCGTGAGTGCTAGTAATTTGCAAGTTGTAGAAACAAGAAATGTGATGGGCGTGCGTCCTATTGGCGCACATACATTTGATATTGTTGACACTCTCAACCTATCTGGAGTTCGTCCAATTGGCTCCAGCGAACTGGTTATCTCTCAAACTTATTCCGTTATGGGCAATCGTCCGGTAGCATCAAATGAAGTTGGCGATACTGAAACACTCATGGGTTTTCTTGATTAGACAAAGATAAGTAATATTACATATAATTTTCCAAACTCGGTTTTGCAAAGAACTGAGTTTTTTCATGAATTCTTGAATTCTAAAAATTGATCCCTGGCAATAGGCTAAATAACTCAACTTATACCAATTCCCTCAATCTTTGAGACTAATTCGATCCTCCAACCCCCTAAAAGCCCACCAATGTGGGTTTTGTTTGTATCACCCCAAAGTTCTATTCTTACAGGCTATTGCATCGCTCGGGGAATGCCCTTTTCAATTATGTTTTTCGATTTGTCTAATTATTTCTTAACAATTTACTATTTATAAAGGCAGGAATAGTAACGTATGCCTTTCTCCATCTTTTAGGTTAGACAACTAATGTATCTTGTGACGGAAGGCTTTAGGAAAAAGATTAAGTTAATTTGTAAGAGTAATAACAAAGAATTTCAAAGTTGGTAAGAAGCTTTGAAAGAAATAAGGAGGATAATATGAGTATAGAAGATCGCGCAAAAGCAACTGCTAAAAATATTGAAGGAAAAGCTCAAGAAGCGTTGGGAAATATTTCTGGAGACCCAGAAGACAAAGCTGAAGGTAAAGCAAAGCAAGCTGAAAGCGAAGTACGTCATGGTGTTGAAGACGTAAAAGACAACATCAAGAGAAAGATTGACTAGTAGTCTGTCCCATTAATTTAGCTGGGTAAGTGAACGCATTACCCACTCTCGTTCCCAGGTTCTATCTGGGAACGCAGTTGGCGAGGCTCAGCCTCGCGATATTAGGAGGCGGAGCCTCCCGAGCAGGCATTCCCAGGCTGAGCCTGGAAACGAGGTGATTCCAATTTTTTAAATGCATCGCCTTTAATAAACTGCTCAATAGAACAATTTTGAAAATTTTTTTTGGAGGCAAGAAAAATGGGTTGGCTTCAACAGAGCCGTAGAATCTTGGTAGCTTCCGTTTTGATTTTAATCTTGACAATTACCACTGCTTGTTCGGGTGGTGCTGTAGCCCAAGTTAATCGCACAAATCATCAGCCTACAGTGAGTCGAGATCTCGCCTATGGTGAATTAGAGCGAGGGAATACTGCAGGCGGAGAAAGTTTTGGTAATTGGGTTGTCCAAGCATCGAAGGGGCTCATTTCAGATGCTTACGTGCGTGACAACAATAAGCTTGGGGTCGTCATTTCCTCTCAAGTTCCTCCCAATGAAGTTCGTTCTTTAGCAAAATCTCTCGTTGAAGGTTTTCATCGGAACTTTCCAAAACAAGATTTAACAGTTCTTGTATTTGCACCAGATAAACAGCGAATTTTGACTGTTCAATACGATGTGCAAACAAATCAAATTCAATATAGCTAATGGCTAATTGCTAATAGCTAATAGTCAAGGATATCTACAATCAACCATTAGCCGTTAGCCATTAGCCATTAGCAATTAATAAGGAGATTTCACAATGACTAGCAGCGAACAATATAGAAGTCAAATCATGAAAGATTTGGCTCAAGGTGATTCTGAATCACTTGATGATACTTCAACCTCTTCAGGAACAGAGTACGAAAATTTTGACGATTTTGCTCAAAGGACAACAACAGACCAGAGACGTCAGTTGTTTGGTCGGTCTTTGCATCCAGACCGAATTCCTACCAATCAAATGGAACCTGAATTGCAAAAGGCAATTTCTCAAATTAAACCTAACGAACGTGATGACGTAGCCCGCGCCTTTTTCAAGCACTTCAAACAAAGAGGGCTAGATGAAAAACATCTGGAACAGCAACTCGGTCTTTCGACTCACCATGCAGGTCGCATGAGTGCTGATGACGTGAGCAAACTAGCATCCTTTGCATATCACAACCATCCCGATGTTTTCCGCGAAGTCCTGGCAGAGCAGCCAGGTATTATGAGATTTTTGAGCAACCCTGTTGTGGGAGCTATTTTGGGGCTGGCTGCAGCTAAATGGTTGGGCGGTCACCACCGTTAAAGGTAGTTTGCTGGGTTATATAAGGTGGGTAATGCCCACCTTTTTTATTATTTATTTAAAGAATAAATTTGGCATTTCTGATGCTTTGAGTAGAGCTTCTTAAGAAACAAAACTTAATTTATCTGGTCTATCACAATCATAAGCTGTTAAATACCAGTAGACTCTGAAGCCTTTATACTAGTAAAAAAAAATACTTTACAGATGATAGTATTAATGCAATAGTGTTGTTAAATTTACAAAAACTTTATATAACCAACAAGTGATATTAGTTGTATAATTTCGCTATTATTAGACTTTTAGTAGTATGCGAGCTCTAGTTAAATAACCGGAGTGATTAATTTTAGATTAAGACAATTGAAAAATATTTGACTTTTTCTAGCGATCGAGTAGTATCAAATTCATTCCACTTAATAAGTATTACTGAAAGCACTGCTAGCACCTTAAAAGCGAAAGCAAGCGGGACACTTCGACCCTCTTATCAGTCTTTTAGTCGTTATTCGTCAAGGGATACAACAGGTTGTTTAATTGCCTGTTGTAGAAGATGCTGTACGCAGTTGTTGTAAGGTGCTAAAAATCTCACTGCCAGGTAAATCTACCATCAACCTTTACCTAAATTTACGGGAGTGAGTTTCAATGAGTCAATTTCAAGTTAGAAAAAAGTTACGCAAGGCTTGTTCTAAGGCGAGATATACTATCTTAGCAACATTTGGCATTGAACAAGACCGTGATAATCAAGGTAGTTCAAAACCAAGCATACGCAAAGCTAGTCTAAAAACATTGACATTGTTGAGTATTGGTACACCACTGAGTCTAGGATTAGTAAGTGCTGCTAATGCGGCTGTTGTTAGTAACGGCACTATACAACTAGGTATTAATCCACAAGGACATATCATTGATTCACCTACTCAAATTGGTATAAATTTCTTACCAACTGGTAACGATGGAATTTCTCCTGGATGTGCTTGTGAAGGCTGGGGTATAGCAGATGCGGTTAGTGGTGTCAGTGGTTACGCCAGCATTGACCTTGGTGGAATCAGTAATATTAATGTAGTGGATTTTATTACTGATGGTATTAGAGCCACTTCTGTTGTGAATGTCGGTAGTACTTTTAAAGTTACGCACGACTATGCACCTGTAGCAGAAACAGCCTTTTTGTATAAAGCTGCTGTTACTATTGAGAACATTGGAACAAAGGCTGTTGGAGATTTGCGCTACCGCCGAGTTATGGATTGGGACATTCAGCCAACTGCTTTTAGCGAATTTTCAACTGTAAAGACAAGCGGTGCAACAAATGTCCTCTTTACTAGTGACAATGGATTCGCTAACCCAAATCCATTAAGTGGACCTAGCCAAATTTTATTTACAGGGGAGGCTGTTGATTCTGGTCCCACAGACCATGGGGCTTTATTTGATTTTGGTTTTGGTGAACTAGCTGCCGGAGCAAGCCGTACATTCAATATCTTCTATGGAGCAGCTCCGAACGAAGCGCAAGCCTTAGCCGCACTAGCAGCCGTTGGTGCGGATCGAGTCTACTCATTAGGGCAAGCAAATGTGCCAGGTGGTGCTAGTACTGGTGAACCAAACACCTTTGCATTCGGCTTCGCAGGAGTAGGCGAGCCTCCCAAAGAGGAAGTTCCCGAGCCTCTAACTATACTGGGTTCGTTGGCAGCTGGTAGTATTGGTGTTGCTTTACGCCGCAAGTACCAGCAGCAAAAAGATAACGCAAAAGCATAAGTTGAAAATCTAATACCAATTCTCTAAATGAAAGCAACACATAATTATTAATCGCCGTTAAGCGTAATTATTAGTCTATTTTCATCTGTTGCCCTATTTTAGCGAATTGGTATAACTGCCAAGCAGTTAGGTTTCTTCTAGTTCCCAGGTTCCACCTGAGAATGGTTTTCGTGAATCTCTACCTCTGATTAATCATTCTCCATCTTTGCTAGGGGATGAGAAAGTTAAAAAATTGCTGCTACATCTAGATGAAAACAATTCCTTTGACCTCAGTTCAACAACTAAAATACCCTCAATTATGGTTACTAGGAATAGGAGCATGTTTAATTATAATTCACTTAACTGTAACTTGGAAAGCGGATAATTCTAATCTGTTAAGTAGCTGTATTTTATACTGGATATCCATATCTTCTCTCATCTGGGACAAACACCATACGTTAAATCTAGAAAGTGGAATTTTTTCTAGTTTTTTTAGTCTAGTATTGATTTGCCTGGTACTTTTAAAAAGTGCAACTTTAACAAGTTTTGGTTTGTTCTTATATTTTACACCTTTAATTATTGCCTTCAGTCTTGCTCTCTTAGCTTCCGGCTTTAAAGGATTAAAGCAATATAAAGGAGAATTAATTGCTTTATTTTTTCTAGGTGCATTCAAAATAGTTCCTTCATCGCTGATTGGTACTCTATCTTCTCTCACCGCCAAGTTTGCAGCTTTCATGCTTTGGTATACAGGTTCTCAAGTTGCTCTCTCTGGAGTCATCATTTATCTCCCTACTGGAAGTGTAGAAGTTTTGTCTGGTTGTTCTGGAATAGAACAAATTTTCCAGATGCTGGGCTTATCATTACTTTTTCTGTTAATGTTTCCTCAAAATGGGAAGCAAAAAATCATTACACCTATAGTAGCTGCCTCCCTTGGATTTATTGTGAATGGGATACGGGTTGTCCTGATGGCTATCCTAGTGGCGAAAAACCAACAAGAAGCATTTAAATACTGGCATGAAGGAGATGGTTCTCTAGTTTTTTACATGATTGCTGTCGTGCTTTTCGGGTTATTTTGCTGGTTTTTAATTGGACGAGGTGAATCAAAAACTCAAAACGCTACAGGGGTGAAACAGTGATTATCTGGAAACAACTCCGCACTCCGCTTTTAGCTCTAACTTTTAGTAGCGTTTTACTAGTTATGGTAAAAGTCATCCTGCTTCCTATACGGAAAAGAAAACACTTACCTCCTTTGTTTTTCCAGAAAAAGTACCCTTACCGCAATGGCAATTGAGCAAAAGTCGCTCTTTTCCAAATTCAAAAAAATCTCATCTTGAACTCAAGGCTCAAAAGTATTATCAATATATTCAAAATAATTTACCTCTAGACATTGAAATGAGTTATGTGACAGAGGGAAATGTCCCTGTGTTTCTTAAGAATTTTACTTCTATCTCATCCTCTGCTGTTTTACGTCAGCAAGAAGGGATAGGGTATTACGGTCTTGGGGTTAACCAGAATCGAGCATACTTGAGTGCTTGTATTAACCCATATGGTAATAGTACCTTTACTGAGGAACAATTTAATCAAAATAGATTTCATTATGAAATGCGACCTCAACATATACTTTCTTGGCTGATAGGTCAGAGACAATTACAACATAAGCGCTGTCTTTGGGCGCATTTATCAATTCCATTAAATAATTCTTCTCCTGAAGCTGCTTACGAAGTTTTAGAGAATGTTTGGTTTTCTTGGTATCAATGGTGGCGACCACGCTTTACTCAAGTGTTATTAGATAAATAAGTATATAAAATGACAAATACATCCTAAATTGAAAAGCTTAAAATATAAGTACTGGTAAGTTATAAAGTCTTCCAATTCTAAATCTCTTAGGTTCCTTAACTGTTGTTTATTTTTCTGTTTCATTTGGCTAGGAAAATGACTAAATCAAATAGTGACAAATCTGTTTCTGCTATTCAAGAATTACAACACTTTGCTTTCAGTCAGCAAGGCTCCATGACTATTTTGAGGATGCTTGGCTACGGTTTATTAGTTTTGGCATTGTTTGATATCATTGAAATACTTATTCCACCCAATTTTCTAAATCCAGGATGGGAATTTCAAACTATAGGTACATTGGTTGAGCGAGTTCCTGTTTCTTTAATTGGATTTGTATTGGTATTTTTTGGAGAGTTGCATTCAAGAACGAAGTTAGAAATTTCTATTCTAAAGACATTATCTTGGCTGACTTTATTGTTGGGAGTAATATTTATCCTATTCATTCCTTTAGGAATCATTAATACTGTTCGTCTCAATAACCAAAGTGTTTCTCAGATTACAACTGCATCCAATCAGCAAATTTCTCGTGCAGAAGATTTAGAAAAACAGCTGAATCAGGTCACGCCTGACCAAATTGACAAATTTCTTAAGATTCAAGGTCGTTCTTTAGATAATAAAAAACCTGAAGAAGTGAAAAAACAATTGTTGTCACAAGTATCTCAAGCCAAGCAACAAATAAAGAATCAAGCACAATCGGTTCAATCTCTTCGAGGTCTAAATTTGATTAAGTCTTCTGCTAAATGGAATCTTGGAGCTTTGGTTGCTGCAGTTTTATTTATCAATATTTGGAAAGGGACTGGTTGGGCGAGGAGGTAAAATCGCGTCTAGGAGGCGGAGGGAGCCTCTTAAGGCATTCCCAGGCAGAGCCTGGGAACGAAATGACTAAAAAATGAGTCATAATTCGTAATGATTGTCTTCAATTACGAATTACGAATTACGAATCATGAATTACGCTGTTGCTAATTGTGGAGTTGGACGCTTGCTGTTGCGGATACCTTCAATAGCTTCAGCATAGTCTTTGGCTTTGAAGACTGCGGAACCAGCCACGATCGCATTTGCTCCTGCTTCTAACACTTGCCAAGTATTATTACCCTTCAGCCCCCCATCCACTTCAATCCAGGGGTTGAGACCGCGTTCATCGCAAATTTGACGCAATTTTTGAATTTTGGGAACTACACCAGGAATAAAGCTTTGACCGCCAAAACCAGGGTTGACGCTCATAATCAATATGAGATCGCAAATATCTAGAACATATTCAATGAGTTCTAATGGTGTCGATGGGTTGAGCACAACACCAGCTTGCTTACCTAATTCTTTAATCTGACCGAGAGTACGGTGTAGGTGTGGTGAAGCGTTGTGTTCGCAATGGACTGAAATGATATCAGCGCCTGCTTTGGCAAAGTCTTCTACATATTTTTCTGGTTCCACAATCATTAAGTGGACATCCAGTGGCTTTTTGGTGACAGGACGAATCGCTTCTACAATCAGAGGACCAATCGTGATATTGGGGACGAAGCGACCGTCCATTACGTCTACGTGAATCCAATCTGCACCTGCTTCGTCTACTGCTCGAATTTCTTCTCCCAGACGGCTAAAATCTGCTGATAGGATGGATGGAGAGATTACAATGGGCTTTGTAGATAGGGTTTGGGTCATGGCTAGTGGGTTTTTAAGCGTCCTCGTCTGTCAACATTGTAACAAAAGTTGAGCATTTGTTAATAATTAGAGGTTAGAGGTTAGTGGTGAGTCTAGCCCCCACGGCGGCTTTCCCGCGCCGTCAGGGACTAGCGAATCCGAAGGGTTAGTGGGACTTCTCAACTAACCACTAACGACCAACAACTAACGACTAACCACTAACCAGCAACTATATATTGATTATGGCAAACAAACACACTTGGATAATTTGGGGTTTTGGTGTCTCTTGTTTGAGTGTACCCGTACTAGCTATTGCCTTGGAAAGTCCTTTTGGAACTAACGGTATTGATGCTTTGAAGTTACACAAACCACCGTATAATTTAACAGGGCGCAAGATAGCGATCGGTCAGGTAGAAATCGGGCGTCCCGGTCAATTTGGCTTAGATAAGGCTGTTTCTAAGAATCGCTCTGTATCTCTTGCAGGCGTATTTTTACGGAATGCATTAGCTAAATCAAATACTGGCGTCGATCCGCATGCTTATAATGTAGCCAGTGTTATGGTAAGCAATAATAAAGCTTTGCCCGGTATTGCTCCACAAGCACGTCTCTATTCCTCAGCGGTGGGGTCTGGTAAAAACTTGGGTCAACCAGAAGAATGCATGTCTGCACAACATATCGCAGGACAAAATGGTGGAGATATCCGCGCAATTAATTTTAGCTTTGGCGAACCACTGAACCGCGATTCTCGTCCATCACCTGTTCTTGATGGTAAAGCTCTCTTAACAATGTGCATTGACTGGTCGAGTCGCGTTCACGATACTCTATATATTATTGCAGGTAATCAAGGCAAGGGAGGAATTCCCATCCCTACAGACAACTATAACGGAATGAATGTGGCTTTTTCATCTCGTCGCGGGGGAATTTTTAATAAAGTTGATGTTTCTAATTTAGCGGCTGTGAGCGAAGGGCTAGCTGTTCGACTTGCAGGAAAAGAAATTAATATAGGTCCGCGTCGCGCGATCGCTTTAGTTGCCCCTGGTAATAATATCACCTTGCTTAACCCAGACGGTAAATTTACTAAAGTAACGGGAACGAGTTTTGCAGCTCCTCAAGTAACAGCAACAGTAGCCTTGTTGCAAGAATTGGGCGATCGACAATTGCGAACAAAACGAACAAATTGGAGTGTAGATTCCCGCCGCCATGAAGTGATGAAAGCTGTACTCATGAACTCTGCGGACAAAATCAAAGACATTGGCAACGGGTTATATTTGGGAATGACGCGGACGCTGATTGATAAGCTCAACAAAGACTGGCTTGACTCTGATGCTTACAAAAACCCCAAAATACCTTTAGATGCTCAGATGGGAACAGGTCATTTAAACGCATTTCGAGCATACCAGCAATTCAGTGTCGGTCAATGGAATCCAACACAACCTGTACCTAGTATTGGATGGGATTATCGTACAGTGAATGCACTATCTTACGTAGATTATACAATAGCGAAACCTTTACAACAGGGCAGTTTTGTTGCTATTACCTTAACTTGGGATAGATTGGTAGAACTTAACGATAAAAATAATAACGGTCAATTTGATGCGGGTGATGATTTTCGCGATCGCGGTTTAAACAATCTCGATCTTTATTTAGTGAAAGCAGATGCACCAGAAGGTATTGAGAGTGCAGCTGTTTGTTCCTCCATCAGTGATGTTGATAGTGTAGAGCATATTTTTTGTCCCGTTCCTGCAACAGGTAACTACAAAATTCGCGTTCAGTCCCGTCAAAAAGTTAACGAAGCCACGCAAGCTTACGCCCTAGCTTGGTGGACTGTAGGTGTGAAGTAGAGGGAACAAGGGGACATGGGGGACATGGTATATTTTTCTCCCTTGTCTACCTTGTCTACCCCTCCCCCTTGTCCTCTATCCCCTATTCCCCCCTGTTGCCAAAACTGTAACCATATAATAAACAAGTCACTTGGGATGGCATAGTCAAAACAAAGTCTCAGGAGATTGTGGAGTCAAATGAAGCAAAATAGCAATGCTCGTGAAAATTTTTTGCAAAGACGTTATGGTGTTCGTCTGGGAAGACGTTATGTTCTGACTGCAGCTAGCGTTGTTCTTATGAGTGTTATAGGATGTTCGCAAATTGGTAATAACACGAGCGCATACGCACAAACGAGTTTACCTCCTTCAGAATCTCCCATGTCAAAACAACCCTCGACTCCCGATCCGAAACTCGTTAATGCTAACACAAAGTTTGGCTTTAAACTATTTTCTCAAGTTTTAAATGAACAGAGCGATCGCAATATTTTTGTTTCTCCCTCAAGTGTATCTATTGCTTTAGCTATGACTTATAACGGAGCAAGTGGAACGACTAGAGAAGCAATGATAAAAGCGCTGGAGTTACAGGAGTTGACTTTACAACAAATCAACTCCTCTAACGCGGCGCTGAAGAAAAGTTTGGAAAATGCAGATCCTGAAGTAAAACTGACGATTGCAAATTCGCTTTGGGCTAATAAAGAAGCGAGCCTTGACCGAGAATTTATCCAAAGAAATCAAGATTTTTATACTGCTAGGATAACCAATTTAAACTTTAAAGACAAAAATGCACCTAGTATTATCAATAGCTGGGTTAACGATAGTACTGAAGGCAAAATTAACAAAATTGTAGAAAGAATCGATCCCGATCGCGTGTTGTTTCTTATTAATGCTATTTATTTTAAAGGTCGTTGGTCGGATAAATTTGATAAAGCTCAAACGAGCGATCGCCCATTTTACCTGACATCGGGTCGGCAAAAACAACATCCTATGATGTCACAAAGAGGTGACTATAGGTATTATGAAAATCAGCAATTTCAGGCTGTCAGTTTACCTTATGGTAAAGATGGTAAAGTGAGCTTTTATATTTTTCTTCCCAAACAGAAATCTAGCTTAAAAAGCTTTTATCAAAATTTGAGTGCAGAAAACTGGGAAAATTGGATGACTCAGTTTAGGAAAAGAGAAGGATTTGTGAGCTTGCCTCGCTTTAAAATGGATTATGATATTACCCTGAATAAAGCCCTAACAGCGTTAGGAATGGGCGAGGCTTTTAGTAATAAAGCTAACTTTTCTGCCATGGGGAAAAATCTTAAAATTAGCGAAGTTAAGCATAAAACATTTGTTGAAGTTAATGAAGAAGGCACTGAGGCTGCTGCTGCTACTTCTGTGGGAATAGTGCCATTATCAGCTAAAGTGCCATCGGAAGAACCGTTCAGTATGATTGTCGATCGCCCCTTCTTCTGTACGATTCGGGATAATCGGACAGGAAGTCTTTTGTTTATGGGTTCAATTGTGGAGCCACTTTCTTAGGATTTATCTCACTGCGATTGCTTTGAGAACCTGTAGGAGGCGATTCTGAGACAATGGGTGCAGCTACCTCTACAGAATGGTTACCTGATGATGTCGTTGTACTGTCATTAGCCGTATTTTGTGGTTGAACGCAGATAGTTTCTGTATCGTCCACTTCTTCGGTACTAGTTGCAGGACGCACTGCACTGAGAGCAGTTTTAATAACGACAGCTGTGGGTACTGCCACAATAACACCCAAAAGTCCTCCAATTCTCGCGCCTGTTAACACAGAAATCAGAACCCAGACGGGATTTAAACCAGTAAAACTACCTAAAATTCTAGGAGCAATTAAGTTTTCTAAAATTTGCTGGACAATCACTGCTGCAATGAGTACCCTAGCGCCCATGGAAAAATCTTGTAGGGCCACAATAAGAGTAGTCAGAGCTATCCCCACAGATCCACCAAAAGGAACTAGAGCCATGATACCAATGGTCAAACCAAACAGCAGACCAAACGGTACTTTTAGCCACAAAAAGGTGGGAATCAGGGCTGACGCCATACAAGTTGACGCAATTAATTGAGTAATAAAGAAATTTTGGAAACTCAGGCGGACTGTTTCGGAAAAAGCGTTACGAAATCTCGTAGGTAGCCAGTCTACTAAACTCTGCCACAACTCATCCCCGTGCTGCAAAAGATAGAAGGTCAAAACCATTGTTAAGAGAAAGTCAAGCAAGCTAGTCACTGTTATGACAGCCAGATTTAAAACTTGTCCGGAAATCGCCTGCAATTGTCCCTTGACCCGATCGTTAATTTGTACGACCAAAGCATCAAGGTTAATCGGTAAGCCAAGGCTTTCCGCTTTCTCATTTAACATCATCAACTGCGATCGCCCCGAATCAATCAATTCTGGTATGCGAGCCACCAGTTGCTGGGCTTGAGTTAAAGCCAGTGGGATGAGAGTCACCCCCAAAGCTAATAAAACCGATAAGGCGAGTAAAAACACTAAAACAGCGACTTGTTCTCGCCTAGCGCCGTGACGCTCCATCCAGCTTACGGGATAGTTGAGCAGAAACGCTAGCACTGACGCACCGACTAAAATGACAATCAGAGAGTGAAAGTAATGAAAAATTGCTGAAACTGCCCAACCATTGAGCACGAGTAGTGGAGCGAACAAAGCGATAGCGCTAATTCGCGATATCGGTGAGAGTGTTTGCCACCAGTCGAAGAGCTTGCGTGTCTGCATCTGCCGATTGCGGGATACAACTAAATAATATTATTCTTTTAAGCTTATTATCTCTGACTATACTCCCGCGATCATCCCCCTAACTTAGGATTACACTTAGCATCTTCTCCACCCGTCATTAAGGATATAGGTATTACGGCCTTTTCCTTAAAAAACAAAAATTTGCGATTCTTGGGTGTGGAATGAGGAATTGAGTGCCGACATAGGGAAGAATATTGTCAGTACCTAATACGCAATACCCAATACCCAATACCCGCTCTCAAAGTTTTATGCTCGACCCCCAAACCCCAACCGCCAATCCCCAATCCCCACAGCTACTTCTGTATTTAATTCCAGTCATTGGTTTTTTCCCGTCTCTATGGACTCTCTACCGTCATCAAGGAACTCGGGAACAACTTGCAGTCAGTCGTCTGTCTATAACTTTGGCGTTTACCTGGCTTCTGGGATACTTTTTGTTAACAACGGTTGCGGAAAGTTCAGATTTTTTTGCACTGCGTCTACTGATTCTCAATAGCTTTCTTACCTCTGGATACTTTTTAGTGAGTACTTGGTTGATTGTTCGTGTAGTTAAAGGCAAGTCTCACCGTCTATCTGGATTTAGTGAATTTGCCGAACGATGGTTGGGAAAATACTTGTCTTAAGAACCATAATGAAAAACGTTTTTCGGTGTTTTCACTTAATTTTCGTATTCTTTGACATTTTCTTCAAATCAGCTCTAGGCAATTCAAGTTTTCTATTGCCATACTTCAATAAAACATCTCCGGATTTACTGAAAAGTAGGAGAATTACTGCAATAAGTGTTTTGGTTAACACTCAAGTGGTAAAGTTACCGCTAATAATCAAAAAGAGTTAGTTATTATAAGTCGATTTAGCTGTTTTTTAGAAGACAGCGTATTTTTCACTTTTTATCAGTAAGTGTGAGGAAGTCAGTGACCATTCAAAGAACTTCGGCGCAAGGAAACCACTCAGCACCCCGCCCCGAGCCAAGCGATCGCAATACTCAAAGCCATAAATCCGGGCGCTGGTTGTGGTTTTGGGTTGGAATGAGTGGTATTGCAATGGTGTCAGCAACAGCTGGGGCGTTGTTAGCGGTTTCTTTAACAAGTACGCCTTTAATGCAAACCAACCTCAGCCCAGATGAAGCAGCAGTGTTTGATGCAGATCGCATCTCAGGGAGTGGGCTGCGGTTTTCAGAATTAACCCGCCCTGTCAACATATTGATCATGGGAATGAGCGTACTCCCGCAAGATATTCAGAATCCTCCGAGTGAAAGCCTCAAGCTGCGATATCATCCCCAAGTTAATTCTTTTGATGGGCTAGCTGATGTCATGCTCTTGATCCGATTCGATCCAGAGAAGAAAAAATTAGTCATGCTTTCCATTCCTAGAGATACCCGTACAAAAATAGAAGGACATAGTGCTAGGAAAATCAACGCCACAAATGTTCTTGGTGGACCAGCATTAACTGCCAAAACTGTTAGTAATGTATTGGATGGAGTCGGAATCGATCGCTATATCCGAATTAATGTTTTGGGAGTTGCTAAGTTAATTGATGCCTTGGGTGGAGTCACGGTTTACGTTCCCAAGGATATGAAGTACAAGGATGAATCTCAACACTTATTTATCAATTTAAAAGCAGGAAAACAGCATCTCAATGGTGACCAAGCATTACAACTTTTGCGCTTTCGTCATGACGAAAATGGGGATATTGGTCGCATTCAACGGCAGCAAATGGTAATGAGAGCTTTAATGGATCAATCCCTGACTCCAGCTACTGTCGCGCAATTACCTAAAATTCTGAACGTAGTTAAAGACAATATTGATACTAATTTAACAGTTGAGGAGTTATTAGCACTAGTCGGTTATGGAGTGAGAACAAACCGCTCCAATATGCAAATGATGATGCTACCCGGTCGGTTCAGTCAACTAGGGGAGTTTGAAGCCAGCTACTGGGTACCAGATAAAAAGCGTATCAGTGCTATGATGGCTCAACACTTTGAAGTTAAATCGGAGTTGATTCCTCTGACTAGCGAGCCTAGCTCATTGCGTGTTGCGGTTCAAGACAGTACGGGTAGTCAAAATACCAATCTTCGACCTTTAATTAAGGCACTGCAAAATGCAGGTTACAATAACGTTTACATAGCTAAAAGTTGGGGCGAACCATTGGAAGTGACTCACATTGTCGCCCAACAAGGTGATGGTAACAGTGCTGAATCGATTCGCAATTCTTTAGGATTTGGGGAAGTTCGTGTAGAAAGTACGGGTAACCTCGGTTCTGATATTAGTATTCAAGTGGGGAAAGATTGGGTGGAAAAAATACGCAATTTAGAAAACCCTGTTGCACCTTAATTGTGTGGGTAAGGCAGAGGGCAGATGGCAGATGGCAGATGGCAGCTATGAGAGAAAAGTAAAAGGTAACTCTTTGCCATAAGATCTAAAACCCTTGAATTTATTTATTCTTTAATTTCCTTCTGCATAGCTAGCTAGCTGCCTTCTTAGAGCTTTGCTGCTAACTCCCAAATCCAATCTTGTAAGATTGGATTGACCACTTCAGGAGCTTCGTCTTGCGGACAATGCCCAACCCCTTCTAACGGAATAAACTTTTGGACTTGTGGGTAATTAGCCAATTCTCTACCCAATTCTATGGGTTCCCAAGGGTCGGCTGCTCCCCATAGAATAATTGCAGGGCATGGGAGTTGAGGTAATAGGTCTTCCGGTAAGGGTCCGGTAGAATATGCAGTGAAGGCAAGGAATACTGCGACTGCACCGGGGTCTTGTGCGGGAGCCATTAAAATATCTACGAGTTCTTCTGTCACTACCTCAGAATTAGCATAGGCTTTGAGGAGAATTTGCCGTACTGTTTTTGGTTTGGCAATTTGGTTGAAAAAGAAGTTTCCTATTGGTTGAATCGAGAGTATTTGTTGGAGTAGGGGTGCTCCAAAGCGACGATACCAGGGTAAAGCCATGCGTTTGCGATCGTGTAACAGTCGCAGGGAACAATTGAGCAAAGCAACTCCCAAAACTATTTCTGGATTATCCACTGCTGTTTGCATCACAACAATACAACCAACAGAGTTCCCAACTAAAAATGCTGGTTCGCCCACAACTTCATGGCAAAAATCCGCAATTTGCTGTCCCCAGGTTTCAAAAGTATAAGAAATTTTTTCGCCCGGTTTTGGTTTTGCAGAACTCCCAAAACCAATTAAATCAATCGCAAACACACGGCAATGTTCTGCCAATATAGGTATATTTTTTCGCCAGTGCCACCATGATGCGCCAAAGCCATGTACTAAAACAACAGCAGGTCCGGAGGTTCCCTGGGTTTGATAACAAATGGGAAATCCTTGCCATATCCAAGTTTTTGTTGATGTCAATGCTGAGGTAGAAGCAGAGGAGGTCATGGGAATTGGGTTGTCAGTACAGAGAGGATATGTAGCCGTTTATAGCAGACTTTTCTGTCTTTATTTTGACGCAGTTAATGTGTAATGGCACTAGCTTTTTCATAAACAGAACTAGGCAAAGGATAAAATCAGGTTATATCCTCATATTGAAAAGCTTGTATTGATAGTTTCCGCATATGGCAGGACACAGTAAATGGGCAAATATTAAACGTCAAAAAGCAGTGGTAGACGCAAAAAAAGGTAAGACTTTTACCCAACTGTCACGTGCAATTATTGTAGCTGCGAGAAGTGGAGTCCCTGACCCTGCTGGTAATTTTCAATTACGTACTGCTATTGAAAAGGCAAAGGCAGCCGGGATACCCAATGATAATATCGAAAGAGCGATCGCCAAGGGTGCTGGTACGTTTGCAGGCGATAACTCTAGTTTAGAATCAATTCGCTATGAAGGATACGGTCCTCTTGGAGTTGCAGTTCTCATCGAAGCACTAACGGACAATCGCAACCGAACTGCGGCTGACTTGCGTACCGCCTTTAGTAAAAATGGTGGAAACCTGGGTGAAACAGGTTGTGTCAGTTGGATGTTTTCTCAGAAAGGCGTTTGTACGGTACGGGGAGTTGTGGATGAAGAACAGCTTTTAGAAGCTTCCTTAGAGGGCGGTGCTGATACTTATGAGATGACTGAGGATAAAACAGCTGAGGTATTTACCGCAGTTCCAAATTTGGAAAGCCTCAGCCAAATTCTTAAAGACAAAGGTTTTCAAGTGAGTGATGTTGAATTGCGCTGGATTCCCGGTAATAACGTAGAAGTCACAGATTTAGATCAAGCGCGATCGCTTTTAAAGTTAATTGACTCTTTAGAAAGTTTAGATGACGTACAAAATGTTACCACTAATTTTGATATGTCAGAAGAATTGATGACAGTTATGGCTAATGGTTAATAGCTAATGGCTAATGGCTAATGGCTAATGGTGAGACCAGAGAAAGTAGGCGGGTTTCCCGCGCCCTGGGGACTGGCGAACCCGAAGGGCTAATGGCTAATGGCTAATGGCTAATGGCTAATGGCTAATGGCTAATGGTGAGACCAGAGAAAGTAGGCGGGTTTCCCGCGCCCTGGGGACTGGCGTATAGCCCTTGCGGGCATAGCTTCGCATCGCGAAGCGTCTCCGTAAGGAGATACCCGAAGGGCTAATGGCTATTAATCAGTAACTATTTGCGGTTCTTTCTACGATCTTTTTCTAGCGGTGTTACGGGAGTATCAATCAAACTTCCGAAGTCTTCCATGATGACTGTTGGAGTCTCGATCTGCTCCTAGTACGCCCTAGACCTAAAACTGAGATGATTGTCGCAATATAAGGTAAAGAATCTTTCTCAGTTTCCTGGCTTTCTAAAACAATTCGTACAACAAGTGAAGATTTTACTTCTTTTGCTGTCAAATATTCTATATAACATCTTTAACCAGTGAGTTATAACCAATCACTTATGGCATTTTGGACAAGATTATGTGTAAGAAATTTTGAATTCAAGATATGTACTGGTAAATTATGAAAAAATTTGGTATCATGAAGCACCCACAATAAAAGTAAGCGTTCAGTTGCATCCCAATCCCTAAAAATTCGTGTCCAGGTTTGTAAACCACAGCGAGCGAACAACTATGGAAATTATTAGATGTTATTGTCCAGAATCAGCAAATGAACTGTTATCTAGCTATTCACATACACCTGTTAAATTGACTGGAAATTTTTTGACGCAGTTGCATTGGATGAAGCTATCTGGCAATGCTGCAAGGTATTTATTGGCTGTAGCCTTAACTTTGTCTGTTCTCGGTGTGGTGGAACAAGCTCTAGCTGGTCAGAAAGTAGGTAGTGATGGACCTGAAGTTGCTAGCATACAAAGATGTTTAAAACAATTGGGGTATTTTAACGGTAAGGTCACGGGTAAATTTGCTTCCAAAACACGAGAAGCTGTTATTCGTTTCCAACAAGATAACAGGCTTCCGACTGTTGGGGTGGTAGGTAGTCAAACTCAACGGCTTCTGCGATCGCAGTGTCAAAGCAGAACTTCTGGAGGTCGTGTCAGTGAGGGTTTGCAACGG